>NZ_JBJDPI010000001.1:296919-472017 GCF_044901245.1 Psychrobacter sp. NPDC064578 | reverse complement strand
AGTGGCGTTTTAACTACAGTGATCCAAAACGTCAATTACACCAGCTAAAACAATGGGTTAAACAGGAACTGAACTAGTTATCTAGGACAGCCCCTTTTTAAATAAAAAAGTTGCAAAGAAAGGATCGGGACAGGTTATATTTACTAATCCTCAAATCATAAATGGAGGACAAACGGCATATACACTGAGTCGTATCTATGAAGATGTTCTTGAAGGCAAAGTGTCGATAGATATATTTGACTCTAAAGAAATCCTTCTCAAGGTGATAACTTTTAGTAATAATGATGTAAAAGATGACGAGAAAATTAAACTTATTGAAGAGATATCTAAGGCTACAAACTCTCAGACAGAAGTTACTGAAGCTGACAGGCGTTCAAATGATAAAGTTCAAATTGATTTGCAAAAAGTAATTTTTGATGAGTATGGATTGTTTTATCAAAGAAAATCAGGTGAATATGGTGAAGGTATAAAGAATAAGTATATTAAAAGAGATCAGATAATTGATAGAGAGCTCATTATGAGACTTGCTTTAGCCGTCAATGGTGAACCATCTAAAGCAAGAAGGTCAGGCGAAAAAGTTTTATTTAAGAAGAATAATTTTGATCAAGTACTAGTTGATGCCAGTAAATATAAAGATTACGTTTATGCTTTTACAGTATATACAAAATTGATAGCTATACAAAATAATTTTAAAGATCATGATGGAAATAAAGATGGTCTTGTTAATTATGGATATTCATTGAGGTTTGGAAAACTTTCTGTTGTCTATGCTGTAATGAAATCTTTCAGTAATCATGATTTTTCAAAAATGGAAGAACGTATTGATTTTATTTTGTCTAAATGGCTAGGTTTTGAAAAATATGTGGTTAATTTAGATTCTAACAAATCATATTTCAGAGAGATAGTGGATCAAGATACACAGGAGGTAAGGCTGATTTCGAATTTTGACGGGTACTACAAAGGTAAAACATTGAATAGCCAATTAGAAAAATACGACTTTAACCAAGATACCTTAATATAGTTACGTTGGAATTATTTACCTTAATTATAATACATAGTTTCTAAAATAAAATGATGGCAGTATTCTAAAAAGAAGCACTACCATCATTTAAAACCCAATTTCTAAGCAAAAACCCTAACCCTTCACATTCACCACATAACGCCCAACCACTTTGCTAGACATAAAGCGATCTAAGTATTCTGGCGTTTGCTCTAGCGAAATCTCTTCGCCATAGCTCTCAAGATTAGGTAGTTTCATATCGGTGGCGACACGCTGCCAAATGGCTTCTTTATCCGCCAGTGGAATATAGACCGAATCGATACCAAGTAGGGATACTGCACGAGTAATAAACGGCATGACCGTCATCGAAAACTCAGCGCCACCTGCTAGACCACAGCTCGTCACTGCGCCGCCCGCCTTGGTTTGCTTGAGCAAGTTGGATAAGTAATCACCACCAATTGTATCGATAGCATTTGCCCACAGCTCACGACCGATAGGCTTGTTCCCAATTTCATTGATGGTATCGCGATGACGCACTTCGCTCGCGCCCAATGCTTTCAAATGCTCCCTTTGCTCTGGCTTACCTGAGAAGGCAATCACCTCATAACCCAGCTGACTCAAAATAGCGATGCTGATCGTACCGACGCCGCCTGTTGCACCAGTTACCGCGACTGGACCATCACTGGGTTTTGCCCCCATTTTCTCTAGTTTTTGGATACTGAGTGCTGCGGTTAAGCCGCCCGTACCGTAAGTCATTGCTTCTTTTAAAGTCAGCGTTTTTGGGCAGGGCAATGCCCAATCGGCAGGGATAGAGATCATCTGACCCAGACCGCCATCCGTATCCATGCCGAGATCATAGCCAAACACCAATACTTCTTGCCCTGCGGTAAACGTGCCTGATTTGTCGTTGACAACAACGCCTGCTGCATCAATACCAGGGGTATGCGGATATTGTCTGGTGATTCTTTTATTGCCTGATGCCGACATGGCATCTTTGAAGTTTAACGAGGAATAATGCACTTCTATCAACAAGTCATTTTCTGGCAAGTCACTGACGTTGCGTTCTTGAATACTTTTGCTAAAGGTGCCGTCGGTATTTTCTTCGACGACTAAGGCTTTAAAGGTTTTATTATTAGACATCATATTATTCCTAGTGAGGTTTTTTAGTGTGTGTCTTTATTTGCACGTACATCATTTGCAACTACATCGATGTATGTAAGACAGTCATTTATGCTTTTAACAACACCTTACCATTCTTACTTGCCTGCAATTTGCCATCGACGGCCTTGATGATATCTGCCAAATCAAATGTCGCTTCAACGGGCAGTTTTAAATTGCCATCGTTAGCACGTTCGATCAGCTCATCAATCAAACGCCGTTTGTTTTCAACGCTCATTTCTTGACTGATTTTACTGCCCCAAAAGCCTTTAATCGTTGCTTGTTTAAAAATAATATGGGTTGGATCTAGCACCATTGGTTTGCCTGACATGATGCCAAACGATGCCAATGTGCCACCGTGACCCAGTAACGCCAGCAGATCATTACTCGACTCACCACCGATAGAATCAACCGCGGCACTGATTTTCTCATCACCAAGGATGGCTTTTACTTGATCCTTCCAGTCGTCATCTGAGGTGTTGATATTATGCTTGATACCCAGTGCTTCTAATTCCTTGATAGCATCGTCACTTCTCACGACATTAATGGTGTTAATACCACGCGCGGCGGCTAGCATGGCGAGCGATTTGCCGACCGCGCCATTGGCAGCATTATGGATCACCCACTGACCGCTTGTTAGTGCTAAAAACTCAATCAGCATCAACGCGCTGAGTGGCATCGCAATGAGCTGCGCTGCCATTTCGTCTTCTAAGCTATCAGGCATGACAAATACCATGTCTTTTGAGGCGACAAAATACTCTGCCCATGTCGCTTGTACGCTCGCCGCTGCCACGCGCTGACCAACTTTTAAGTCTTTGACATCCTGACCGACGGCATCGATAATGCCGACCGCTTCGCTACCGCCAATCGCTGGCAGCTCAGGTTTAAAGCCATATTGACCGCGAATGGTTAATAAATCATGGTTGTGGATAGAGGCGAGTACCATTTTGACTCGGACTTCATTGGCTTTTGGTTCAGGAATAGGTGTGTCACCTAAACTGAGGACGTCAGATGGTTTACCGAAGGTACTATAAGTTGCGCTACGCATAATCATTGCCTTTATTTATTTTTAGGTTGTGAGCAACAGTAACAAGTTTGTCTCAGTACCCTCAATGTTACTTTAGTTAAGGAATGTTATGCGTTGCACGTATCGCGTATAGTAAAGCATGAGAAGTAATGCATGAGAAGTAATGCATGATAAGTAACGAATAAGTAGTCGCACCATTAACGTCTACTAAGAGGCTTTATCCTCTTGGCTTAAGTCGCCGATGATGACTGTAAAATCACCGTCTACCATCTCTGTGAGTAATGGCTCACCTTTGTCATTGACGCGGAATAGTCCATATTCAGCCGCTTCAAACGCATCAGCATGACCTTCTTGAAAGAAGAACGCATTGGTCGCCAATTGCACACTCCCGTTACGGATGCGGTAATAAATGGGAAGCTCACTTTTAGTTAAACCTTCACGACTATTACTATCAGCTAAGCGAACAAAATGCCCCACATTATTACCATCGATTTTCACAATTACATACCCATCGCTTGGCTCATAAATACGAAAATCTGTATCAAACTCGTCTAATTCTACATCTAGTTCTGAGCCTAATTCGTCTTGTGTTGAATGAGGGTGCTTTGAGCGCATGGCATCAAAAATATCGCGCTCCAGTGCATAGCTTAACGCCATATAATCGCCTTGCATAAAACCGCGTGGATCGACAGGTGCCAGCGCTAATAATACTGTTTTGCCAGTGGTGAGATGGGTTTCGTATTTGATGATATTCATCGTCATTACGACCAATATCAGTGCTAACCCAAGTAAGGCAACAGTGATGGTGACGGCTCGTTTTTTTAGCCAATGCGTGGATGGTGACGTGTCATCAATCAAGCGCTTAGTCAAAATTTTATTTTTCATGATAGGCGCTCCTGATGTTCGTTGGCGCTCATTGTCACATCAGTATCATCGATAAGGGAGTGAGCGAAATAGCGTTTAATCAATAGCCAACGCCCCATCAGCATGGTCAGTCCGACGATTAGCATTGAGAGAGATTTGATTAGCAACGAAGTATCGAGCTGATAGTAATACCAAAATACATAGCTGACCAAGGCGGTGACACCCAGACCTAACAGCACCCGTTGGCTATTGGCGATCGCAATGACGATGATAAGGCTGGTCGCGAGCAGTCCTGAGACGTAAATCGATATTATCCCAAGCAATACAATCGCACCACCAATGAAGAGTCCCGCTGCCGATAGTAATTTAACGTCGTAACGTTTTAGAATCAGATAAGCGGCATAAAGGCTGGCAAGCGTTAGCAGTCCTTGGGCCAAATAGTAATTGTAGCGAAAAGTGTCGCCATAATAAGAAGCAAGACTATGACTATGTTCAGCGGCGATAAAATACACAGAAATGCACAACAGCATCAGCGCGCTGGCGTAACCAATGGCTTTAGTAACATCAAAAGCATCTGCTCGCCATTTACTAGGTATACGCTGCAATAGAGAATAACGTGATAAGTTGCTGCCAATCGTAATCAGTGCCAATAGCCCCAAACTGACCTCAGGTAGATGGTAATAGTTAAGCCAATAAATCATCAAACCTAGCGTCATTATGCTACCCAATAGGCGATAGATACGGTTGGGCATAATGACCGTCATAATGGCTTGCACGAGTAAAAACAGCCAAACATCTATAGGATGTGACAAATTATTATCAAATAAAGCAAAGCCAATGTAGGCTTGTCCAGCCGAGCTAATAGCCAATGCTAGGCTACTGATAAAGGTATTATCACGGCTTTGCTTGTTTCTAAATAAGACAAAACCCGCCGCGCTGAGTACTAGACCTGTAATTAACAAGGCAATCACACTGTCAAAGCCATCGATGCCGAACAATAACAAAGACAGAAAGGCGATTAGAAACAGACTCGCTACAATACCGCTAAGACCAAAAAGTATTTGTATAAACCAAGGAGTATCGTTTTGAGAGTGATGATTCGCTATCGTTGCCTTAGCACTTGTCTCACCAGTACGGGCATCAACCGCATTGCCGTCAATCAATCCAAGCTGTTGCAGCTGTAAAAGGACATTGTCCGAGTGTTGATTATTCATATCATTACTCATAATTACCTCCTTTGACGACAGCAGTGGGGAGGTTGTTTTCGCTGTTTAAACGTGCTGCATGACGCAGCCAAACGACCGCTGCTGAACTCATGCCAATCAATAATAGGGCTAAGATGAGAAAACCACCCATATCAAAATTGTCTAAAAACAACTTACCCGCCCAAAACATCACCACGACAATGACAGAGCCACATAAATAGGTCAGCATTAATAGATTGATGCGATACCAACAAAATCGCCAAACCATAAATCCGCACCAGCTCATCCATAGCAGCAAAGTGATCAGCGTCATTAAAATATTGGCGTCATCAAAGACATAAAGAATGGCAAGGTAGGTAATAAAATAGCTGCTGAGTAAACCGACGACATAAGCGCTCCAATCCAGCTCGGACTTAAATCGGCTGCGTGTGACTGATGGTGGTTGACGGTCGATAAACACGAGCCACAAGTTTAGCGCCACAAAATTAACAGCGGCAAGCACTGCTATTTGTAAGACACCTTCATAGAAGTAACTAACAAAGGCAAAGTCCATAACGCCGAAATATAAGATGAGACCAGTATTGATTAGCCCCAACCACAGCAGCCATAGCGCAGGGAAGCGGGCGATGATTACCCAAGGAATAATTAATATGGCCCAACCGAAAAACAGCTGCCACGTATCAGCACCCGTTTGATAGACCTGCCCAAATAGCGCCAATAAGCTGCCCGTAATCACGCTAGCAATAAGCAATAATAATTGGCGAATAAGCTGAAACCGTCGCCTAAAAGACAGTGCAACGTACAAGGCAATAGTGACAACCAAGGCCCCTTCGACCAAAGCGAACTTGCCTATTTTGCCCATATTTATCCAGTTATAGGCAATAAAGAATACCAGCGATAATACCAGCGCTATCGCCCCGATAATCAGCAGGGCTTTATCAAAAAAGACCAGCCATGAGCGTTTGCTAGGATAGACTTGCAAATGAATCGCTGCATCGTTGGCATGCGTCAATGGCAGTGTGCCTTGCTTGAGTAAATGCTCGATAGTACGCCGTGGTTGGCTCATAGCGTCCTCTAAATAAAAAGATGATGTTGCTTATCTTAGCTTTTTTGTGAGAGGTGGGTGTACTAAAGTTTATAGTTTTTTACTCAATAAAACTCAATACGACTGAGCAAATGCTCTTGGATGAGATAGGCGCAAATATAAGCGCTCGGCCACGCGACTATACAATCAAAATTTCATCAAGAGATCAGCGTTATTAGCTTTATAAAAAGGAATTAATAGTGATATGGATAGGTATTTATTCTAGATTTAGTGATTTTTATCATGATCTTACTCAGCTATTACAAAAATAAGTAATTGCAAAAATCAAAAAATTGCACGATTTTAAGTAGCGAATAAATCTGGTTTTGAGTATCGAAAATACCACACTATTATTCATCAGCATCGGCTTAAAAATTCTAGTGAATGATTAGTTATTAACAATAGTCTTATAAATAAAATTCATCATATCTACTAGGGTTTTATTGCTTGATAGCATTGAGTTCATTCACTTGACAGTGATAATTAGTGATTTAGAAACTGAGATTTGTAGTAATAAGACAGGTTTCGAATGAGCGGTAGTATATTGCTGATGAAAGGTAATAAGTAGCTATAAAAGTTACTCAATTAATAGTAATCACATCTAAGTTTTGGTCGTCGAAACTGCTTTGAAGGCAATCTTATTTTGCTTGCTAGTATCGGGGAGGAATTAAAACTTATTGACATTTGTATCGTTTTTAATTACTAATAGTTGTCTACGATATGACCAATAGTTAGTCAAAGTATTGTTAATAAACATAGTCAATATACGGATATATTAACTCGAATCACTACTATTTAGTTGATCCGCCCAGCCACTGACCAGCAAGGATAGCTATTATATGATGCGCACTCCTAATCACTTTTTGTCCTCTATATTTCTGCCTACCTCTCTTGCGCTCGCCATGTCTATGACTGGCTGTAGTAGCGATAAGTCTGGCACTGACAGCCAAGCAGCTGCCGTTGATCCTAATGTACTGGCTGATACTCAAGCGCTCGTCGTCAATAATGGTACTGAACCTGAATCACTTGATCCACACAAAGTATCGGGGGTACCAGAATCTACCCTTGGCCGCCAAATGTTAGAAGGTTTAACCAATACGGATGCCGAAGGTAAGACCATTCCAGCAATGGCAACCAGTTGGGAAAGCGAAGACAATAAAGTATGGACCTTTAAGCTGCGCGATGCTAAATGGTCAAATGATGATCCAGTAACGGCAGAGGATTTTGTCTACAGTATGCGCCGCTTGGTCGATCCAAATACTGCGTCGCCGTATTCAAGCTATTTGGTCGATGCCAAAGTAGTCGGCGCTGATCAAATCGTTGATGGTAAGGCTGGCATTGAAACCCTTGGCGTAAAGGCTATCGATGATAAAACCTTACAGATTACGTTATCAGAGCCAGTGCCTTATTTCCCAGATATGTTGATTCATAATTCAGTCAAGCCCGTTCATAAAAAGACCGTTGAAGCCTTTGGTGATAAGTGGACAGCTCCTGAGAACATCGTGGTTAACGGTCCTTACAAGCCTACCCAGTGGCAAATTAACGACAAAATCGTTTTAACGCGCAACGCTTCTTATTACGACGATGCCAATACGACTATCGATACCGTCACTTTCCTGCCGATTCCTTCTAGTACGACTGACGTCGCACGCTATCAGGCGGGTGAAATTGATGTGACCTACAATGAGATTCCAACCGAGCAGTTCGCTTCGCTTAAAGAGCAAGTGGGCGATCAGCTAACCGTATCTCCTTATCTTTGTACTTATTATTACGAGTTTAATACGGTCAAGCCACCGTTCAACGATCCCAAAGTACGTCGCGCTTTAGCCTTAGCTTTGGACCGCGATACCATTGCGGATAAAGTTATCGGTCAAGGACAGACGGCCGCTTATCAGTTGACACCACCTGCCACCAATGGTGATATTGCAAATAGTCCAGAATGGTCGACTTGGGATCAAGAAAAGCGGGTTACTGAGGCCAAAAAACTGCTCACTGAAGCAGGCTATAGCGATAGCAACCCGCTCACTTTTGAGCTGCTATACAACACCAATGACAATCATAAAAAGACTGCGGTCGCGGCTACTTCACTATGGAAGCAAGCGCTCGGCTTCGTCGATGTGACTTTGACCAATAAAGAATGGAAAACCTATTTGGATACTCGCCGTAATGGTAATTATCAAATCGCGCGTGCTGGCTGGTGCGGTGATTATAATGAAGCGTCAGCTTTCTTAAATATTGCCAAATCTGACAATAGTGGCAACTACGGTAAATACAATAACGCTAACTTTGACAGTTTAATGGCGCAAACGCTGAAAGCTGGCGTTAGTCCTGAGCAGCGTGCCAACCTATACAAGCAAGCTGAAGCTCAGCTCGATCAAGATATGGGTTTACTTAACATTTATCATTACGTCAGCCCGCGTCTAGTAAAACCTTATGTCATTGGGTTTCCAACTAAGGATATATTAGACAATTGGCAGGTAAAAAATCTCTCAATTGCTAAGCACTAATCTTTTGACTGATCGCTGAATAGTTCTATTGAGTAGGTATCTGAGAGCGGTAAAAGCAGCTGGTTTCATTTATCGCTCCTATCAAATAACGCTGATAGCGTCATTAGTTTCATTTTTCACAGCCACTCTTATTAGGCGTGTTAGATGAAACTTTTGTTATTTATAAACGACGATTATCGATATTTTAGTTAAAACCAAGTCATTGAAGATTGCTAGTTGAGTGATAACTGGGCGTTAGGTTTGTGCTAGTTATCTCATTTTAATTTAGCTGAAAAATAAGCATCATTATAAAAGAGGCATTATGCTAAAACTGATTTTTCGGCGTATCTTAGAAGCCATTCCGACCTTATTTGTATTGATCACGGTCTCCTTTTTTATGATGCGTTTGGCGCCAGGCAGTCCGTTTACGGGTGAGCGTAGCTTGCCACCTGCGGTACTGGCAAATATCGAGGCCAAATACAATCTCAACGATCCTATGTGGCTACAGTATGTTAATTATCTAAAGCAGCTAGCGGTAGGCGACTTTGGACCGTCTTTTAAGTATAAAGATTATACGGTTAACGAGCTGTTGTCGCAGTCGTTTCCCGTCTCTATGGAGTTGGGTCTGTACGCTTTTATATTGGCATTGGTCTTAGGACTTATCTTCGGTGTTATCGCAGCCCTTAAGCAAAACTCATGGATAGACTACGTACTGATGGCCTTTGCTATGACAGGCGTTGTGATTCCAAGTTTCGTTAAAGCACCATTATTAGTGCTGGTTTTTGCCATTATTTTGCAATGGCTACCAGCTGGTGGCTGGAATGACGGGGCACTCAAAAACCTTGTATTACCAGTCGCCGCTTTAGCGCTCGCTTATGTTGCGAGTATTGCTCGTATCATGCGCGGCTCGATGATTGAAGTGATGAATAGCCAGTATATCCGAACGGCTAAGGCGAAAGGTTTGCCGATGCGCCAAATAGTGATGAGGCATGCGCTGAGACCCGCACTACTACCCGTTATCTCTTATTTGGGCCCAGCCTTTGTCGGTATTATCACAGGCTCTATTGTGATTGAGACTATCTTTGGTTTACCTGGTATCGGACAGTTATTCATTAACGGCGCACTCAATCGTGATTATGGGGTAGTGCTTAGTTTGACCATTTTAGTCGGGGTATTGACCATTGGCTTTAATGCTATCGTCGATATTTTATACGCGGTAATCGATCCAAAGATTCAATATTAAGGCGACCATTTAAGCGCCTTATCATTCCAATACGGTTTGATGGGTATCATTCATTATTATTATGCTAAATAGATTATTAAAAGGACGACTATGAGCCTTACCGCAGACCAGACAACTGACCTAGCAGACATAGGGGCTCAGGAAATCAAAGGCCGCAGCCTTTTGCAAGATGCTAAGCGCCGTTTTTATCGAAATAAGGCCGCCGTAGCCAGTCTTTTTATCTTGCTACTCGTGGCTGCCTTTGTCATCTTTGTACCGATGTTAGCACCTTTTGGCTATGCCGAAACCGACTGGAACTTTATGCAGTCCGCGCCAGCCATCGATAATAAGCACTACTTCGGTACTGATTCACTCGGTCGTGATTTGTTAGTGCGAACCGCAGTAGGTGGTCGTATCTCCTTAATGGTAGGCGTCGCCGGCGCTACGGTTGCAGTGATTTTCGGTACGATATACGGTGCAACGTCAGGCTATCTTGGTGGCAAAGTCGATACCGTGATGATGCGTGTATTAGAAATTTTAAGCGCCTTCCCCTTTATGTTTTTTGTGATTTTATTAGTCACTATCTTTGGTCGTAACCTTATCTTAATCTTTGTGGCGATTGGACTGGTATCGTGGCTGGATGTTGCGCGTATC
The DNA here is from genome assembly GCF_044901245.1 of Psychrobacter sp. NPDC064578. Lineage (NCBI taxonomy): Bacteria > Pseudomonadati > Pseudomonadota > Gammaproteobacteria > Moraxellales > Moraxellaceae > Psychrobacter > Psychrobacter sp. NPDC064578. The sequence goes on along the minus strand of NZ_JBJDPI010000001.1, from coordinate 461,317 downwards.
GTTCGCGGGCAAACGCTAAGCCTAAAGAGTAAAGAGTTTATCGAAGCTGCGCACGTAGGCGGCGTATCAGGCTTTAATATTATCTTACGCCACATCGTGCCCAATGTACTCGGGGTGGTGGTGGTTTACGCCTCTTTATTAGTGCCAACGATGATTTTGTTTGAGTCATTTCTAAGCTTTTTGGGACTTGGTGTTCAAGAGCCGATGACCAGTTGGGGGGCGCTGTTGCAAGAAGGCTCAAAAACCATGCAGGTAGCACCTTGGCAGATTTTGATTCCCTCAGCTTTTTTGGTCATTACTTTATTTTGCTTTAACTTTATTGGCGACGGTCTGCGTGATGCGTTTGACCCTAAAGACCGCTAAGAGGGTGCATCATGAAAAACCAAAGTATGAAGGATAAAAGCATGAAGGGTAAAAGTATGGAAGATAAAAACATAGCCACTCAAAAGATTCATAACGCCGCCAACGCGCCTAGTGCTTCTGAGAAAATAGAGTCTAATACTACTACCTTTAAGATGGGTACTGGTTCAGCGCTCGATAAGCCAGCTAATGCAGAAAATACCTTGTTAGCAGTCAAAGATTTATCGGTACAGTTCACGACCGAAGAGGGTCTAGTAACGGCGGTTAATGGCTTAAATTTTAACCTACATGAAGGCGAAACCTTAGGTATCGTTGGTGAATCTGGTTCAGGTAAGTCGCAGACAGCGTTTGCTATTATGGGGCTACTGGCAAATAACGGTTATGCCAAAGGTTCGGTACGCTTTGAGGGTAATGAGCTACTAGGATTGTCACAAAAAGCACTAAATAAAATTCGTGCCGAGCAGATCGCGATGATCTTTCAAGATCCGATGACCTCATTAAATCCTTATATGAAGATAGGCGACCAGCTCGCTGAAGTATTGATTTTACATAAAGGCATGAGTAAAAAAGACGCTTGGGCCGAATCCATACGAATGCTAGACGCGGTTAAGATTCCAGAAGCCAAGAACCGTATTGGCATGTATCCGCATGAGTTCTCAGGTGGTATGCGTCAGCGGGTCATGATTGCGATGGCATTATTATGTCGCCCTAAGTTGTTGATTGCTGATGAGCCAACCACCGCGCTCGACGTTACTGTTCAGGCGCAGATTATGGTTCTATTAAACGAGCTAAAACGCGACTTTGGCACCACCATTATTATGATTACCCATGATTTGGGGGTTGTGGCGGGTATCTGTGATCGAGTACTGGTGATGTATGCTGGGCGTACCATGGCGTATGGAGAGACTGAAGAGATTTTTTATGCCCCAAGTCATCCATATACCATTGGGCTACTAAAAGCCATTCCGCGTTTGGATAACGATATGGGCAAGCTTGAAACCATTCCAGGTAGTCCACCAAATTTATTAGATTTGCCAGCAGGCTGTCCTTTTTATGAGCGCTGTTCTCATGCTATGGAAATCTGCCGTGATACACCGCCACCGCTGGAATTTCTACCGAACGAGCGTCAACGCGCTTGTCACTGGCACCCTGAAACACCCGTTGGTCACTCACTAGATAGCTCAGCAGATATCGATGCCAATAATCAATCAGGGATGGAGGGCTAGCTCATGATGATACAGAATTTAGATAGCGCCAAAAGCAATAACCCAGCACCGTTATTGCAAGTAAAGGACATTCATACCACCTTTAATATCAAACAAAAAGGTACTTACTTTTGGCAGAAGCCTGTCACTCTAAAAGCAGTTAATGGGGTATCATTTGAGCTATTTGCTGGTGAGACTTTAGGGGTGGTAGGCGAATCAGGCTGCGGTAAATCAACACTTGCTCGTACTATCATCGGATTGATACAAGCTGATTCTGGCAGTATCAAGTTTTGTGATGAAGAGATGGTGGGTGCGTCCAAAAAGACCATGAGATTAAAGCGAAAAGACATTCAAATGATCTTTCAAGATCCGCTGGCATCACTTAACCCGCGCATGACTGTAGGGGATATTATCGCCGAGCCTCTTCGTACTTATTATCCTGAAATGAAGAAGCCTGAGGTGCAAAACGAGGTACGCGCCATCATGAAAAAGGTGGGGCTACTGTCCAATCAAATTAACCGATATCCGCATGAGTTTTCAGGAGGTCAGTGCCAGCGAATAGGCATTGCTCGAGCACTGATATTAAAGCCCAAAATTATTATCTGTGATGAGCCAGTCTCCGCCCTTGATGTCTCGATTCAGGCGCAGGTCATTAATTTATTGCAAGATGTGCAAGAAGAGATGGGGTTAGCGCTTATTTTCATTGCCCATGATCTTTCTGTGATTAAGCACATTGCTGATCGAGTCTTGGTCATGTATTTAGGCAACGCCGCCGAACTGGGTTTGAACAAAGCCGTATACGGCAATCCGACTCATCCCTATACCAAAGCACTGATGTCTGCTGTACCGCTACCTGACCCTATTGCTGAACGTAACAAGGTCATTCAGTTATTAGAGGGTGATTTACCCAGTCCAATCAATCCCCCGTCAGGTTGCGTTTTTCGTACCCGTTGTCCACTAGCTGATGAAGAGTGCGCACAGATTAAACCCGTGTTAGAAGGCACCATAAATCACCGAGTGGCTTGTTTAAAGAACAAGGTCGAGGTGGCTTAAAAGTGGTTTTTGGTTTATGAGTATTGACTGTATTAAAAGCAGGCGGACTTATTGAAATGCTTTTAATACAATCTAATGTTTTTGCTCATTGGTTTTAAACGTCAGCAGTTAGCATCAATTAATCAGTTTCACTGATATCAATAGCCATTTCATTAAGTAATATTAAGTAATGTTATTAGCTAACCACGATGATGGGCTTGGAGATGGCTTTATTACGGGAGTAATTAGGAAGGTCATTAAAGCCTCTTATCCAGATCCAGTCACTTATCATAAGATGACTCAACGTCCCTAATATCCAATCAAAAAATATTTTTTTATCTTCGAATAAAATACCTTCAGCAAGGCTGTGTATACGGCCAAAGATTTCTTAATTCATAGCGGCATGATGATTTACCATCAGCTCACAGCAATGCTTTATCATGGCATTCTCATACTTTAACTTCTAGCTGGTTCAATAAAACTCAATCCTACTGAGCAAATGCTCTTGGATGAGATAGGCGCAAATATAAGCGCTCGGCCACGCGACTATAAAGGCATATTTCCATGAGTGAAACAGCGTGATAAAGAACCCATCGACGAATCCTACATTGATCAGCAGCAATGCAGTTGAGATAATCGTGGACATCAGCAGTGCCATTAAAAAGGTAAAAATAAGCCGATAGTACTTGCGCCGTGTGCGTATTCTGATGGTAGGGAATTTTGCCATAGTGTGGAGGTGTCCTACGTGGTGATGGTGGCGTTTGATGAACGATGAACGATGTTGCGTAGCGTCATGAGTCGTCATTACCAACCATGATATCGTATGTTGTTGAGTGGATAAAATCGTTATTATCAATGGTGACATTCGTTATATTTTAATGACTGTTGTCTCATGCATAAAAATAAAAATTCCTGAAAAATAACAAACTAAAGATGATTAATTTTGCTACGATAAAATCGATTACAACCCACAAATAAGGCAATAAAATGACCGTGCATAAGCAGCGAACATTGGGCATCATCGGTGGTATGAGTTGGGAGAGTAGCGAAAGCTATTATCGGCTGATAAATGAGGGTGTCAAGGATAAGCTGGGTGGCTTACATTCAGCAGATTTATTCATACATAGCGTTGACTTTGCGTTGATTAATAAGCACCAAGAGCAAGATGAATGGGCAGCGCTGGGTGTAATTATGGCTAGCAGTGCTCAGCGTTTGCAAGCCGCTGGCGTACAAGGGCTCATGATTGCCTCTAATACAATGCATAAATTACTTGATGATGTACAAGCCGCGACGCATTTACCTGTTATACATATCGCTGATGCCACTATTGCCGCCATCAAAAAACAGAATCTGTCTAAAATTGCTTTACTGGGCACTGAGTTTACGATGACGGAAGATTTTTATAGGCAGCGTTTGGTGGATGCGGGGCTTCAAGTATTGATACCAGAGAGTGATGCGCGAGCAGAGGTACATCGAATTATCAAAAAAGAGCTGTGCGTCGGTGAATTTAAAGACCGCTCGCGCCAGTATTATCAGCAGGTGATTAAAGATTTAGCGGATCAAGGCGCAGAGGGCGTTATCTTAGGCTGTACAGAAATTGGACTGCTCATTAAACAAGCAGATAGCCCAATTCCAGTATTTGATACCACTTTGATTCATGCAGCGGCAGCGGTGGATTTTTTATTAGAGTAGCGCGGACTGATAAAAGTATTTAAGCCTATAACGTTTTGACCAAGCGCTCTAACAGCTCAATCGTACGCTCTTGTCTAACCAAAGCGACGCCTTGTCCTGCCCATAAAGACTGATACTCCGGGTCAAGATTATTGGTCGCATGGCCACGCAAAAATTTGGTCATCGCATTTAATTGTGGATAGGGCGGTAGCTCATGCGCGCTTTCAAAGCGAGCAAAATCACGCAAATAATTATTTAATAAACCACGAGCCTGCTTACCTGAAAACAGTCTCGTTAAGCGTGTCTCAGCACTGCGTTTATTTTCACTAGCATCAAGTAGTGCTTGTTTATAAATATCATTAATACCGCATTTATCTGTGGTCAAAAATGCCGTTCCGATTTGCGCTAGCTCAGCGCCAGCCGTTTGCACTGCTTTGATATCTTGCCCAGTCATGATGCCACCTGCTGCAATTAACGGAATATCGGTACACGCGCGCGTTTGACTAATTAGTGTCAATAATCCTAGAGGATCGGTTTCACTTTGTGGCAACCAGCCACCGCGATGTCCACCTGCTTCCGCCCCTTGTACACAGACCGCATCTGCCCCAATATCGCTCCATGCTTTGGCTTCTAATGGATGGTTTGCCGTACCGATGACTCGCGTGCCGACACTTTGCAAACGCTGAACTTGCTCGGCGCTGATAATACCAAAGGTAAAACTGGCGACAGGCACAGGATTGTCATAGAGCACTTGCAACTGCTCAGCAAAGCTTTGTGCAGGACGATCGGGGAGCGTAAATTCTATATTCTGCTCTTGGTAATAATTACTCAACCAAGTAGGTATGACGGTATCAAAGGCGCTCGACTCCTGCTCAGACAATACCATTAGATTAATCATAAAAGGGCGATCGGTGAGCGATTTAATGGCGTCAATATGGCTATGCAAAACCTCTGGCGGCGTCATGCCCGATCCCAATGAACCCAGTCCACCAAAGTTACTCACTATCGCCGCCAGCTCAGGTGTGGTTGCGCCTGCCATGGGTGCTTGAACGATGGGGTGGGTCAGATTAAGGGTATTTAGTAAGGTCATGACGGGCGTCCTTTTTATGTTATTAGGTGTTTTATCTCACTTACTTTAACAGAACAGAATAAAGAGCGTGTTGGATAGTGCTTATTTAGTTGCTGAATATGGGGATGGGTTTTGACTACAGTTTTGTAGTTAAGATAGTTGACTATAAAACTGTAGTTAAAGCTTGTTAATACATATATTTGATATTATTAAATATCTAACCAAAGAAAGTTGAAATAAATAATGAATAAAATATCTCAAATTACTCGACGTGACATATTTGATATCTTAAAAATAGAGGAGATTTGGTGGGCAGGAAAGCTAGATGAAACGGAATTTTTATCTAGACTGTACGATTTAGAAAGTATGCCTTCTAGAGACCCTAGATTTTCGGATGCAGCAGGTGATATTTGGCAACACAGAATTAATAATGATGATTGGGAAGATAATTGGATATTTAATGATGAAAGATTTAATTTATTAAAATGTAATGATGCGTCTTTTTTAAATTTTTTATGTGAAATGATACACCCAGTGGTAAAAGGATATTTACACGAAGTGGATAAGCTTCATCATATATTCAATGATAGCCTGAGTAATGATGGGTTTGAAATTATCGAGAGAACACGTATCTCTAATAGACCAGTTTTTAGCGGTAGAATGAAGTTTACAGGCAAATCATCGATCGAGAAAAAGGGTAACGAAATTAAAATTATTTTTAACGCTGATTACGTTTCTCAACAGATTAATTTAATAGAATCGTCAATTGAAACTTCTCCTTATCAGGCTATAGGAGTAGCGAAGGAGTTGATGGAAACTGCTTGTAAATCAATATTCAAAAGTAGGCAAGAAGAATACAATAAAAACTGGGACTTGTCTAAATTGATGAGAGAAACTACTAAACTGCTTAAAATTACGCCTGATGATATATCTAATGAAGCAAAAGCGGCGAAATCAATAAGACAGATTTTAGGTAGTTTATCCGCAGTCGTTCAAGGAATTGCAGAGGTTAGAAACGAATATGGTAGTGGTCATGGTAAAGATAGTAGTTTCAAAGGTCTACAACCTAGGCACGCTAAGTTAGCCGTTGGGGCATTATCCACTTTAGCCATATACTTATTAGAAACAAATGAAATGAGAAAGGATGATTAAAATTTAGCCGTTAAAGTCACTGTGCTTACTTAAAAGATGAAAAAAAGGTCAGCTTTTAAACTATCAAAAAGATAATTTAGAAAACTGACCTATTTTTATAAACTTATAGCTTAGCTTAAATGCTTAATTCAACTGCAAAGAACCCTTCGCATTCATCAGCAGCTCAACCACATCATCACCGCTAATCACTTCAAAGCGCTTATCAATTGCGGATTCTTCGACACCATTATGTTTCATGCAAGCGCCGCAGACCAATACTTGACCGCCGTTCTCGATAAAGGCTTCTAACAATTCGCCCGCAGGTTCAAATGGCGCGCCAATATTGACACTGTCTAAAGCGTTGGGCAATGCCAAATGTACCGCGTCCACCATCAATATCACTGAGGCAGAATGACCTTTTTTAAGTGCGACACCTGCCATAGTAAATGCTAAGGTGATTTTGCTTGGATTTGATTCACTATTATCAAATAACGTACCGACATAATCCGTCGTGTTAGCCATATTATTCTCCTTATAAGACTGTTTTAATTAAATAGTATTTAGTTGAGCTGAGTATGATGCTCATTACTATCCTAGCATTTAATATATATATTTATATAATGTATTGTTAGGAAATAGTAGTTATAAGGTTAACTGATTGTGAATAGGTGTTTGTGACTTATGAATCACGTTAAAAAATAAATGCTAACTTTGCGGTGGCCACGGGCGATCAGCATCACTGACGATCCATTCTGCCACATAGCCACTCGGTGGCAACTGCCAATCTGCTTGCCCCAATGAGGCTAGTACACGTGCTGTTTCTATCACCTTACCTTTTTCAGTCACGCCCGTCCGCAGTAGAGCAGAGGAGCAAGGTTTGCCCTTTACCCACATCGACTGCTCGATATATATCCAACGCTCATCGAAGCCGACAATATGCGTTTTCATGGTGACCTTATCAAAAGCGCGAATACGTTTGCGATATTGGATGGTACTGCCAGCGACGACCAAACCCCAACGCTGCTTGAGCAGTTGACGTCCAAGCCCGCTACGCACCGCGAAGTCAGTACGACCCATATCAAAAAGGGTAAGTACGCGACCATTATTCATCTCTAAGAAATTATCAATATCTGTCAGACGACAGCGAAAGCTAATCTCACTCGTATCTTTAAACGTTAAGGTATTGCCTTTTTTGACTTGTAGCGCGGCGTGGGCGATGGTGCTGGCATAACGGATAAATGGATACATAGTGCAATCTCAAAAGAGTAAAAGGTAAGGTGAGTATTCTTATTTTAGGGCTTATTAGATGCTACACCGATATGATTAAAATAAGCGCTGACAGTTTCAGGTATCCAGTTGATATCAAATCTTGATTTTTTATAAAGATGAGGTGATTTGTCTTTGTCAGAGCGATAACGAATAAAACCCACATGCCCGCCATGCTCAGTGTCTAAGATAGTGACACTGTCAGACACATCGTTTGGCGTGGCGGTAAAACCAAGGAAGGGGTCGTCTTTGGCACTAATTAACAATAAAGGCTTCGTTACTTTTATTAAATAAGGCAGGGCTGATGAGGCTTGATAGTAGTGGTTATTAGAGCGGTAGCCGTGACGCGGCGCGGTAAAGATATCGTCAAAGTCACTGATGCGATTGACCGCTTTGATCGAGTCGATCTCTTCTTTGCTGATGTCATTGGCTAAGGCTTTTTTGATAATCGGGTTGAGCAAGTAAGGCGTGTAGATACGATGGCTCAAAAAGCTGTGCATACTAAGCGCCGCCGATGACATATCGACGGGAGCGGAAATGACAGCCGCGCCTTGGCAGATTGCTTTATCACCATATTCGCCCATGTATTTCGCCAACGCGTTACCGCCTAGTGACACCCCAACCGCATAAATATTGGCGTATTGCTGACTTAGATTTTGCAGAGCGTGATGCACTTCATCCGTGTCACCCGCATTATAAAAAACTCGACCATTAGCAGGAATGCCGCCACAACTGCGGAAGTGCGCCACCACAAAGTGCCAGCCCTGAGCGTGCATCTGATGCGCCAAAGCACGTGCATAATGGCTGTCGCTGCTGCCTTCCATACCGTGGAATAGCACGATTAATGGCGTTTGTTCACACTCGCTGTTTTCTACGGTTGCGATAGGATGCGCATCATAAAAGTCATAAGCAATATCACTTTCATCCAACGAGTCTTTTTCGACCACACGGCGATAAGTAGGCGTTTTGGGCGCAAAAAACTTAGGCAAGATGCTTTGCAGATGCGGATTGGCCAGCCAAAAGGGCGGCTTAAAAGGCGCTGGAGAGAAGGGTTGGCTCGGTTTTGAAGTTGGCGAATTTGAGGTAGGCATATAGGGGTCTTATTTTATGTTTATTAGAAATCGTTGTTAATAATCAGTGCCTTATCATACCCATGACAGTTATCAAAACCAATAAGATTTAGTGAATGCTCAGTGAACGCATGATTACTCATTCACTTTTTCCGACGCATTTAATACCCGTCCATCCATCGCAAGGCGTTCTTTTAAATGGTCGATATCTGCCTCAGCAAGCGTTACGGTCAATGTCACTTGTTTACTATAGGCAACATCATCGATACTGCCATTTAAACTGTCAACTACATAGCGGCACTGCGCTTCGGTCGCAAACTCTGCCAATATCTGTACTTGCGCCATCGGCACATAAGGCAGCAATATCATTTCATCGACTACTGCTTGCGCTGCGCCTGCATAAGCACGTGTTAGACCGCCTGCGCCCAGTTTAATACCACCAAAATAACGCACGACGATGATAATGACGTTACCGATCGCTTTATGCTGCAACACATTTAATATCGGGCGACCTGCCGTACCATTCGGTTCACCATCATCATCAAAGCCTGCACTGGTCGTATTATTGGGGTCACCAATGATATACGCCCAGCAGTGGTGGCGCGCATCGGCATATTGCTCACGTAGTTGTTCCACGTGAAACATTGCCTGTTCACGCGAAATGACTGGATAAGCGTAAGCAATAAACTCGGATTTTTTAATTTCTAAGCGCGTAGTGACAGCACGTTTTAGCGTTTGATAGCTCATATTTCATCAGGTCTAGGTTGGATATGGTAAACTTGTCTAACTTTCACTGTCGTCCACATTGGGTGCAGTGTTCATTTAATTTTTTATTATAGTACCACTTCTGACCCATGAAGATAGCGGACAAGCTCAGTGCGAGTGCTGGTGTCGTTAGCTGCTACGGTAAAGTAGGTATCATCAAACGAATGGTAGGCAATATATGCGTCTAGATAAATTTTTGAGTAAAGCCACTGAGCTATCGCGTAAAGAATCCAAAAAAATTCTGCACGCTGGTGAAGTGACGGTAAATGATCAGGTCATCAAAGACCCCGGTGTCCACGTCGATGTGGTCAATGACGATGTGATTTGGGCAGGCGAGCCATTATCGGTCGCTGCGGGCAGTCGTTATATTCTATTACATAAGCCTGAAGGCTTTGAATGTACGCTGAAAGTAAAAGAGCATCCAATTGTCACTGAGCTGATTGCGGTGCCAGAGCTTGGTAGCTTGCGCATTGCAGGTCGCCTTGATGTTGATACGACCGGCGCATTATTGATGAGTGATGATGGTAAATGGTTGCACCGTGTCACCAGTCCTAAGCACGAACATGCCAAAATTTATGAGCTGACTTTAGCAGATGCGATGGATGAAGCGGCGCAAGCCAATGCCGTCAAAGAAGTCGCTGAAGGCATTCTTTTAGAAGGCGATCACGAAGAAACTAGACCTGCCGTTCTCGAATTCATTGACGAGACCCATGCACGTTTGACCCTTGAGCAAGGTAAATATCATCAGGTAAAACGGATGATGGGTTACTTTGGTAATAGAGTGGTTGAGCTGCATCGCGCTAGTGTCGGTCATATTACTTTGGAAGGATTAGAGAAAGGCGACAGTCGCTTTTTAACACCTGAAGAAGTCGCTAAGTTCTAAGTTTTTTATCTTGAAATGAACTCGCAAGCACTTCTTTACAATCAGCAGCCACTTCACGTGTGCTGCTTTTTTTGACCGTAGTGTTTGACCATGGTTTTTAACTGTAGTTTTTATCTATCACTTTTACCCTGTTATGTCTCGCGTGCACACTGTGTTGCCTATCTCTTAAAGCTCAGTAGCAGTTTTGCAAAATTGAGCCGTTAAACCTTTGCAAAAGTATTCCTTGTGCTAAAGTCTGCCTATCTTTTTTTAATCTATTTTTTTACATAATATCGTTATCTTTATTAAAAGTAGCTATTGTTGGTGTAATGGACAAAACTCATGCTGGCGTAGGGTCTAACGCTATATACTGTCTATATTTGCAAGGAATCAACGCTATGAATCAAAAAACTGCCCTTTTTGTAGCGATAAACACACCAAGAAGAATGGACGTAAGCTAGGCAAACAACAGTATCAATGTCTCACTTGTAGGCGGCAATTTTTAGGTGGCAAAAGACTCAATAATCAAACCCTTTGGACTGAATATACCCAAGGTAAACAGACCTACCAACAGTTGGCTGATAAATATCACTGTAGTCTTAAAACCATTCAAAGACGCTTAGACACAGTCAGTATTGACTATTAAGTTAAGCGACCGAATACTGCTAATATCATCATGGACACCACTTACTTCGGTCGTAAGTTCGGTTTAATGGTTTTTATGGACAATACTACTAAAGCCGTCCTTTACTACGCGATAGTCAGTCATGAGACCAACAGTGCCTACAAGCAAGGAATTGATCATCTAGCATCGTTAGGCGTCGATGTACAAAGCATTACCTGTGATGGTAGACGAGGACTGCGTACGTTATTTACCCACACCCCTTGTCAGATGTGCCAGTTCCATCAAATACAAATAGTGACTCGTTACCTCACTCGTCGCCCTAAAAACATTGTTAGTATCGAGCTTAGATGGCTTGCTTTAAACTTAACAAAGCTTAATAAAGCTGACTTCACAAAATGCTTAGATCAGTGGTATTTAACTCATGAAGACTATCTGAATGAGCGTAGTACCAATGATGATAACGGTAGAACATGGTACACGCATAAGCGTCTTAGAAGTGCTTATCGTAGTCTCAGAATCAATAGTGATTGGCTATTCACTTATCAAGAATACGAGCACTTAGACATGCCAAATACCACTAATTCTCTTGAAGGGTTATTCAGTGAGTTAAAGCGACAATTACACAGTCATCATGGGCTAAATGAGCAGCGTAAGTTGCGGTTTATTAAAAACTTTTTAAGGTCAAAGTCACTCAAATAACATGAATTTTGTCCATTAGCGACTACCTTCTACTTTTTAGCATGAATTTTGTCCATTACACCCTATTGTTAGAAACCGATATTGTTAGAAACGAGCATTATTAGAAGCGGCTATTCTTAAGATTGAGTGTTGTTAAAATTAAAAGTTATTAAAAATCGTTGTTACTGAAACGCGCTGTTATTAAAAGCTGTTTTTGTTAAAACCAGATAGGACTGTCTCTGTGAAATCATCTCTATTAAAATCTGCCAGTTTAATTGGCGCCATGTTATTGGCAACCACCGCTTGTGCCCAGTCTAGTGATACTGCCGCTACTAACCAAGAAGCAAGCCAGAGTACTCAAAATACAAAAGCTGCTGGCACTGTTAGCAAGTCTGTTGACAGTCGCTTGCGCCAATTGCTCACTCAGGCAGGGATCAAAACACAAATTAGCTCTATTGTGCCGTCCAACTTGCCCAATATGTATCAAGTTAACTTGGCGGGGCAGTTGCCTTTGCATATCACTGAAGATGGCAAATATGTCATTCAAGGCGAGCTACAAAAGAATCCAAGCAAGCGTGTAGTCACCAAGACGCCAGCGCGTAGCACCAGTGCGCAGGCAGGCAAACCTGTTAGTGCGAGTGTCAAAGCTGATATATTGGCAAATATGGATGCGCTGAAAAATATGAGTGCCAAAACGCCGTTCTTTTATACCGCAGTGCCAGGCGTGATTTGGGGTGCGACATTAGAAGGTGTGCCTTTTTTACTATCGGATGATGCACAATATATTACTGATGGCGAGATTTCTGTCATCGAAAATGGTCAATTCATCGGACTCGATGAGCAGTTTGAAAAGCGTAAAAATCAGTCTGTGTTTGCAACTTTAGATGAAAGCCAGCTGATTAATTATCCAGCGACCGGCCCTGAGAGAGCGGTTATTTATGTGGCCAATGATGTCAACTGTCCTTACTGCCGCCGCTTGCATCAACAGCTACCGATGCTTAATGCCAAAGGTGTGACGGTCAAAACCATTGGTTATCCGATATACGAGCAGTCCCCTGAGCAAATGCGTGGCATTTGGTGTCAAAGTGATGAGGACAGCCGCCGTAAAGCTTTTGATAAAGCAATGTTGCAGGGTGAGATGACACCGGCACCAGCAAGTTGTAAAGCCGATCATGTAACGCCCAATCGTGAAAAAGCAGCAGGGCTTGCGGTGATGGCAACGCCTGCTATCTACCGTGAAGATGGCGTGCTGTTTCAAGCGAGCTTTGAGAGTCCTGAGTTTTTAGAATTTTTGGGCGTACAGTAGCTCACATAGATGTTTGATTTCGCATAGATGTTTAATAAAGTTATGAATAAAAAATGTGTTAAAAGATGATATTCCTTAAGATTGATAAAAAAAATAGCCACATAAGTAATTTATGGGGCTGTTTTTTATTGCCTCTAACAGTTAAGGATAGCAAGTCTATTGTGGCAACACGATATCAACGATTTTCCAATCAATTAAGCCGTTACGCTGCATCTTGATGGTGAGCGGATAACCCTTCACCTGACCGCTAATAGTGAAGCAATTAATACCACAATAGCCCAATGTTGGCTTGTCACTGTCCAACCCTTGCGCTACCTGTTGCTCCAGTTCAGCGGCTTGTTTTTCCATGATTTGCTGCATTTGGCTTTTGACCACTGCATTCACATCACCGCGCTGGATGATAAGATTTTGAATCAAATTTTTGAGATCGACTTGATTACTGGCGATTGCCCATGCAGCGGCCAGCTCTTTGGTCGCGGTATTGGCCTGACCTTGGGTATTGATGACTTTTTCGATGTTTTGCGGTGTTATAGCACCATCTACCGCCTGCGTGATAAAACTATTGGCAGCTTGGGTCAATGGCTCGCCGCCCAACTCAGCGACCAATGGATAATTGGCCATAGTCGCCGTAAACTGACTGGTGAGTTGGTTTTGGATACTAGGTCGCACTTGCTCATAGTCGATCGCTGCGGCGATGGTCGCGCCGTCTTTGGCATCGTAGGCATTTTTAAGCTGATAAGCGCTGTAATAGGGCGAGCCTGCATAGACAGCGACGGCAATGACGATTAATAAAATAATCAGCTTCTTCATAAAAATCAAACCCTTATCGCAGAACAAAAACGTAATGATAGGCAGATTTAACACTGGTGAGTATAAATCTAAAACCCCAAAAATATAGCGATAAATATTAGCATGGCTGAGCCTCTTTAAGGTATGAAAACCTTTGTTCATTCCTTAATAAAACCTTTTTGTATGGCCAAGCGCACTATAGTGGATACTTTCCCTGCCTAAGCGCTTGATAAATCACCATAGCATCTCCATAAATAGCGCAAACTTTTAATAATTGATTTGGCTAAGCAGCATCCCGCCGTATTCGCTTGTAAGATTCATAGCAGTATCACCTCTTTTCTCTCACTATTTATGATGTTTCATGTGAAACCTTTGAGTGCCATAGTGAGTCGTATTAAGGTGGTGGTTGACTAGAACTACTGAATCGACTGTCCGGTGGACTGTAAAGACGATAGGAGAGCCCATGAGTAAGCGCGATTTTTATGAAGTATTAGGTGTGAGCAAGACCGCTGAAAGCAAAGAAATTAAGCGAGCTTACCGCAAGCTGGCTATGAAATATCACCCTGACCGTAACTCTGATGATCCAGATGCTGAGGATAAATTCAAAGAAGCATCGATGGCTTACGAAGTACTAAGCAGCGAAGAGAAGCGCTCTGCTTATGATCGCATGGGTCATTCAGCCTTCGAAAATGGTATGGGTGGCGGCGGCTTTGGCGGTGCAGGTGGTGGCAACTTCCAAGACATTTTCGGTGATATCTTCGGCAACTTTGGCGATATCTTCGGTCAGCAGCGTGGCGGCGGCGGTGGACGTTCGCGCCGTGGTTCTGATTTGCGTTACGTCATTGAGCTGACGCTAGAAGAAGCGGTACGTGGCTGTAAAAAAGAAATCAGTTTCACTGCGCCTGCGCCTTGCGACACGTGCGATGGTAAAGGGGCAAAAAATGCCTCTGATATCGTGACTTGCCAGACCTGTCATGGACAAGGTCAAGTGCGTATGCAGCAAGGATTTTTTGCCGTGCAGCAGGCTTGCCCACATTGCGGCGGCACTGGTAAACAAATCAAAAATCCGTGCTCTGACTGTCACGGTAATGGCGTTAAAGACAAATCACGTACGCTAGAAGTGTCTATCCCAGCGGGTGTTGATGATGGTGATCGCGTCCGTCTAGCAGGCGAAGGTGAAGCAGGCGGCGCGGGCGTACAAAACGGCGACCTATACGTTGAAGTACGCGTAAAACCGCACAATGTCTTTACCCGCCAAGGTGCGGATCTGTATATGGATGTACCTGTGAGCATCACCGATGCAGCACTGGGTAAAGAGGTCGAAATTCCAACCCTAGATGGCAAAGTAAAAATCAAGGTTGCAGAAGGCACGCAAAGTGGTAAGTTGCTACGTGTGCGCGGCAAAGGCGTGACGCCAGTACGCACCACCATGAAAGGTGATTTGATTTGCCGTGTGGTTATCGAAACCCCAGTGAACTTAACTCGCGAGCAAAAAGACCTGTTGCGCCAGTTCCAAGATACGCTTGACGGTGATAGCAAGCATCAGCAGTCGCCACATAAGAAGTCATTCTTTAAAAAGATTGGCGACTTATTTGATTAACTGAGTTGTTTTAATCACCCGTTTGGTTAAATGACTATATACAAAACCCCCAGTGTTTCACATGAAACACTGGGGGTTTTTATTGACGCTATAAAAAACCATTCAGGTGGTGATATTTGCTAAACTTAGCATCATAACATTCAAAACCTTTCTTATTAATATAGAGCTTTTAGGGTAAAAATATGAGCCAACAGATAACAGCGCAAGAAAATACAAATAAACAAGCCATCAAAGTCGGGGTGATTGGTGCTGGTGGTCGTATGGGGCGTATGCTAATAGAGGCAGTACAAGATAATTCGCAAACGACATTAAGTGCCGCGATAGAACGTCAAGGTTCAAGCCTTGTTGGTGCGGATGCTGGTGAAGTCGCCGCTATAGGTCGCTTAGAAGTGCAAATTGTCGGTGATTTAAAAGTTGTCATTAATGACATCGATGTACTAATTGATTTTAGCTTGCCTGATGCCACTGAACAAAATATGCAGATTTGCGCGGCAAACAATGTCGCGATGGTTATTGGTACGACAGGATTCAATGAGCAGCAAGAGCAAGTATTGGCAAAGGCTAGCGAGAAAATTGCGATTGTCTATGCTGGTAACTATTCAACAGGCGTTAATCTGTCATTAAAGTTGCTCAGCATGGCAGCGAAGACATTTGGCGAGGATGCCGATGTGGAAGTCATTGAAGCCCACCATAAGCATAAAATCGATGCGCCATCAGGCACAGCATATATGATGGCAGAAGCCGTGGCAGAAGCTCGTGGACAGAACCTAAAAGATGTCGCTGTTTATGGCCGCGAAGGGCAAACGGGCGAACGCAAAGCAGGTACTATTGGTATTCATGCCATTCGCGGCGGTGAAATCATTGGCGATCATACCGTGATGTTTATTGCTGATGGTGAGGTGGTTGAAATTACCCATCGTGCCCGCGCGCGTATGACTTTTGCTGCGGGTGCTGTACGTGCCGCGACTTGGGTTATCAAACAAGAGGTCGGGCAATATAATATGCAGGATGTATTGGGTTTGAATGAGTAAGGCAAGATTTAGATAATCTACTTATAAGCGAGATGGCAATGACAGATAACGCTAGTATCACTATTAAAAACTTTAAGAGCTATAAAGAAGCCACCTTACCGCTGTCACCTTTGACTTTACTGATAGGGGCGAACGCGTCAGGTAAAAGCAATGCTATTGAAGCGTTTCGTTTTTTAAGTTGGGTGGCTGGTGGTGAGCGCTTATCTACGCTCAAAAATAGGGTTAACGATAGTGATAAAGTCGTTCGGGGTAGTATTAGAGACTTGTCGTTCAACTCAACAGAACAATTCGCACTACTATTTAAATTTGAAGCAGGTTTTGAATATGAAGGCATTTTTGAAGTAAGCTCAAACAGTATCGAACTTAGGAGCGAGATTATACATTTACAAGAAAATAGAGTTGTTATATTACAAAATTTGAAGCCTCCTTATTTTTCGCAACTTTCAGAGCTTCATAATATAGATTTAATAAAAAAAATAGATGAATTTGCAAAAGGTAATACTGGCCTTGATGGTTTTATAAATTCTCAGACAGATGATAAAGTTACTTTTTACAAAACTAATAATAGCGACATATCTGCATTTCTTATGATTGATACATTCATAACCATGAAGAAGAAAAAGCCTTGGACTAATTTTAATGTTATTCGCAAGTTTTTACAGCAATCTTTTTTCTTTGATTTTGTACCAAATAACATGCGTATTGATAGTATTTCAGATAACATTTTAAGACCAGATGGCTCTAATATCGCTGGAGTTTTATATAATATCTGTGAAGAAACAAAGAACAAATCTAAGTTATTGTTATTAGTTAAAAGCTTACCAGAACAAGATATTCTAGATATTAAATTTTACAAAGATCATCGTGATCGTATTGAGTTTGCTCTAGTTGAAAGCTTTGGGAGTACTTCTGTTGAACGTACAATGGATTTACTATCAGACGGTACGTTAAAAGTATTGGGCATTGCAGCTGCCCTCCTTTCTGTGCCAGAAGGTTCAACAGTAGTCATTGAAGAGATTGATAATAGTATTCATCCCACACGAGCGCATATTATTTTAAGCTTACTGCGTCAGTATGCCGAAGAACGTAAACTTAATTTGTTACTATCGACGCATAATCCTGCGCTAATGGATGCCCTACCAGATGAAGCCCTCGCAGATGTTGTATTTTGCTATAGAGACCCGCAAGAAGGTGATAGCAAGTTGATGCGCTTAGGAGACTTAGATGATTATCTTGGCTTAGTCGCTCAAGGAACGCTTGGCGACTTAGTTACTCAAGGTATTGTCGAGCGCTTTGTAAAACATCCAATCACATCAGAGCAGCGTAAAAAACAAGCATTGGACTGGCTAAATCAGCTACAGGGGGCTGATTAGATGGCAGATATTTGTATATTAGATACCAGCATAATATTGAATATATTGAATGTTCCTAATAAAAGTCAGAATAGAGTCGAGGTTTTAGATGAGTTTAAAACCTATGCTGAATCAAACTGTCGATTTATTATTCCTTTAGTGGTGGCAGTAGAAGTCGGTAATCATATCAGCCAAAATGGCAATGGAGATACACGCCGAGAAATTGCTAAACAGTTCGTTGATATGATGCAAAAAACGTTTGATGGTAGCTCGCCATTTAAGATTAGCAATTTTGACCTAAAGTTAGAATGGCGTAATTGGATTAATGAGTTTATTGTCAGAGCTGGCCAAAATAAAACTGCTACTAAACCGAATGAAGGTATGAGCCTGACAGATTTATCTATCATTAAAGAATACGAAGACATTCAAGATAAAAACAAAGCCAATAGAAATAAGCACGTGCAGGTATTTATTTGGTCACTTGATTCGGACTTAATACATTATGGTCACTCCTACTAAAGCAATAAAAGTAGTTCTACTAAGCGTTATTGTGTTCTCAACGCTCAATATCTCAGCACAAGCAGCTACTTTTCAAACCTACGTCATTGATACCTATGGCGGTGATGCATTATTACCTGCTGTTCGTCAGCAACTGAATAATAGTCGTGACGGCAGTACAGTTACTACCTATCAAGACAAGTTAGTGTTGCATACGACAGCCGCTAACTATCAGGCGGTACAGCAGTTATTGACTCAGATTGATGGTCAGCCACAGGCATTGACGGTCGCTGTGCGTGTTGGCAACAATAGCAGCGTCCAAGATAATATTCAGCAAGGGCAGGTCATTATTAGCAACCGTGGTATTCAAGGGTCAGGGATTATTCATCAAAGCAATAGCCAACAGCAAACAAATAATTTATACCAAGTACAAACCTTGTCAGGTAGTGCCGCCAGCATCAGTACAGGGACGCTTTATGCGCTGAATCAAACCTACGATGTAAATAGTTATACAAATTATAAAAGTCCCTCAGTACAGATTGTCATTCAGCAGCAGGTATTGCTACCAACGACGCAAGGCATCACGGTTACGCCAAGATTATTACCGACTGGTCAAGTCGAAGTAACATTGTCACAAGTTGAAGAAAAACTCGCACGCTCCTATTCAACTTCTCAGAAAAATAGTAATCATGCCATTCAAGGTCAACGATTAGACACGACCATTATTATCCCACGTGGTCAATGGGTAACTATCGGAAAAATCTCTCAAAGTAGCCAAAATCAACGCGCAAGTTATGGTAGCAATCGTGCCATTGATAGCACTAAAAACACACCAATTTGGATAATGGTGCAGTAGCCTTGCATCGATTACTATTATCTTTGGTATAAAAAAGCGCGATACTGTAATGAGCAGTATCGCGCTTTTTATCGATAATAATCTATTAAAGATTAGTCAACGTAGATCACTTCTAACGGTGGAAAACCATTAAATTCAATAGATGAATACGAGTTAGTATACGCACCCGTGGTCAACCAAAAGATTTTATCACCAATCTCCAGTTCCTCTGGCAATTGATAGCCCGCTTCTTCATACATGATATCGGTCGAATCACAAGTAGGACCTGCCAGTACCACAGTGCCTTTGCTGGTTGATGTTTCCATCTTAGGCGTATAAACCGGATACTTGATGGCCTCTCCCAATGTCTCGATTAAGCCTTGGAATAAGCCCACATCGGTATACACCCAACGCGTTAAATCCGTGTGCGACTTACGCGAGATAAGCACCACATCACTGACCAGCACCCCTGAACCACCAACCAATGAACGACCTGGCTCAAGGATAATCTCAGGCATGTCCTCTTCACTATAGTCGTCTGTCAAATAACGAGTAATCTCTTCAGCGTAGACTTTTATAGGATTCACTTCACTGATATAGTTGGCTGGAAAGCCGCCACCCAAATTGATCATTTGTAGCTTAATATCTTCTTCGTTTTTCATCCAGTCAAACATGTATTTGACCTTGGCTAGCGCATCATCCCAAGCGGCAACGTCTTTTTGCTGACTACCAACGTGGAATGAGATTCCATAAGGCACTAGACCCAAATCACGAGCTTGAATCAACAGCTCAATCGCCATATTGGGATGACAACCAAACTTACGAGACAATGGCCATTCAGCGGTCTCTGACCCTTGTACTAAGATACGCACAAAGATTTTTGAACCAGGGGCGTGCTTGGCAATATTTTTTAAATCCGCTTCTGAGTCGGTCGCATACAAGTCAATACCTTTTTCAAAGGCATATTTGACATGCTCCGCTTTTTTGATGGTATTGCCATAAGAGATACGCGATGGCTCAACGCCGCAGTCTAGTACGCGATCAAGCTCATAGATGGAGGCACAATCAAAGTTTGAACCAAGATCAGCAAGCAAGTTAATCACTTCAACAGCAGGACTGGCTTTCATTGCATAATGGATTTTAGCATTGGGAAAAAACCCAACCATTTCATGATATTTGGTTTTGATACGGCTAAGGTCCACGACCAAAAATGGCGTCTCGCGACCTTCAGCAGCTTGAGTAAATTTCTGCCAGCCGGCAGGGTCAAAATATTGGTCAATTTTGATCATGGTCATGGTAGGGAACCTTTAATAAAGACAGTAGGTGTTAAAGAGTAAATGCTCGCATCACGTCATTGTCATCTCACATTAGTGTTATCACGCATCTCACAGGTAATAAAAAACCTTGTGTTCATACTGATTAAATGACGTAAAAATAGCTTAGATGATGAATGGACTAAGAATGGCTGGGCTGTGGCTGTTTATCCGCCATTTGTTCGCCTTGTTTTTCGCGTATTTTAACGATTTTACGCACTTTATCGCGAGCACGAGTTTGCTTGAGACGTGATAAATAATCGACGAATATGACCCCATTTAAATGATCCATTTCATGTTGGATGCATACTGCGAGTAAGCCTTCGACTTCTTCATCGATTTTTTGACCATTCTCATCTAAGGCTTCAATACGCACTTTGTTCGGGCGCTCAACACTGTCATAGACTTCAGGTACGGACAAACAACCTTCTTCATAGGGCTGTTTCTCTTCTACCAATGGTGTCACCTTTGGGTTGATAAAAACTCTAGGGCTATTTTTATCTTCAGACAGATCCATAACGATGAGCTGAATATGGCGATCCACTTGGCTTGCCGCCAAACCGATACCTTGTGCCTCATACATCGTCTCAATCATATCAGCGATTAAGGTTTTTATTTCAGCAGTCACTTCCTTAACAGGCGTAGCAATAGTGCGCAGGCGCGGGTCTGGGTAATTTAAAATAGGGAGTAAAGCCATAACGCTCACCTCAATGATAGGGATAAAATAGGGTTGATATTATAGGATAAATGGGGACAAAAGTAATGCTTATCAATACTTTCGCACAATTATTGCTTTTTATCATCGTAAAAAATGATGGAGGTCGCTTTTATTATAGGCATAAAAAAGCCCTGCAATTCGCAAGGCTTTTTGATTTATATAAGCCAGATTAGATGTAATCTGACTTGCATAAGTAGAGTTGCTTTTTAGCAAATTGAGTTTAGTAAATCAAGTCACTTCTAAGTAATTAAAGTCACTTGATGCAGCTAGAACATCTGAGCAAAAGTGCCAAGTTATACGCCACGTTTGCTCATAATCATCTCATAGATAAATAACAGGATGATCGCACCGATTACTGAGAATATCAAACCAGTAAACCCACCATCAGCATTGATACCGATAAGACTAGCTAAGAAGCCACCTAATAAAGCACCGACGATACCCAATACAATGGTCATTATCCAGCCCATCGGGTCACTGCCTGGCTTGATAGCTCTTGCCAATAAACCTGCAACCAGACCTACAATAATCATCCAAATAAAGCTCATATTATTCTCCTAACTTATTATCATTTATAATAGTTAATCAATTTTGATAAGCTCATTGTAAGCACTGTATAGACGTAAAGGTAAGCGCGAAATGTTACCAGTGTATGAGCTATGTGAGGAAAATCGTAGATTTGCTAATATGCAGGTAGAATAGGTAAATGAAAGGTTACAAAGGTAGTGAAGTCGAAAACGCCGTCTATATATTAAAGCATTTTTGGATATCGACGCTCCCTAATACTGATACTCTCTAATACCGACGTTCCAATAGTCATCGCAAGTAATCAGAAAAGTTGATCATAAAAAAACGTTGCTCATTTATAATAAGCAACGCTCTTATTTGACACCAGAACTAAACCAGCTAGATTATTTGTTGCGTAGCTTTATTAAGTGGCTTTATTACGTAGCGCAGTTAGTAAGCGTTGATGAATACCCTCAAAACCGCCATTCGACATAATCACAATGGCGTCACCCGCTTTTGCGTGCGTGTCGATATGCTCGATGATAGCATCGATACTAGAGAGCACCTGTTGGTTGCCCATGTTAGGATTTGCGCTATTGGCATTTTCAATGACTTCTTTTAGACCCCACTCCAGTCCTGTCGGCTCATACCATAAAGTATGATCGGCGAGAGCAGCAGACTCAGCCAAGCTGTCTTGATGAATGCCCATTTTCATGGTGTTACTACGTGGTTCAATAATCGCCCAAATGCGTCTGTCCGCCAGTTTCTTCTTGGCACCATCTAAAGTAGTAGTAATGGCTGTAGGGTGATGAGCAAAATCATCAAAGACTAAGATATCATTGACATCGCCAATCAGCTCCATCCGACGTTTGATACCAGCAAATGCTGATAACGCCGCGCACGCAGTTTTGACACTGACGCCGATGTTATAAGTTGCTGCGACAGCAACCAAGGCATTATTCACGTTATGAATGCCGCTCATCGACCAATCCACGACTCCCGTGGCGTCTTTATCAGCAATATCAGCCGTAAAACTAACCGCAAATTGACCACCATCTTCGCTGATAAGTTCAGCTTGCCAATCACTACTATCTTTTGAGTGCTCATCGATAGTATGGGTGGTATGTGGCGCTGAGCCCAGTACTGCGGTCCGCCAAACGGGTGTCCAAACCCCTTTCGCTAACGTCTCCTCTAAGCTGGCAGTCGCTGTGGGCATAATGATTTTGCCCGTACTTGGAATCATGCGCACCATATGATGGAATTGGGTCTGAATAGCCTCAAGATCCGCAAAAATATCCGCATGATCAAATTCTAGGTTGTTTAAAATAGCCGTACGCGGACGGTAATGAACGAACTTTGAACGCTTATCAAAAAATGCAGAATCATATTCATCCGCTTCGATAACGAAATAGCCAGTATTTGCCGAATCGTCATTATCAATTTTATCCGCACCCAAATAACTGCTGTGAGCGAAGACGTGCTGTAAATGCTCATCAGTGGTATCAACCAGTGGCACACCGCCGATTAAAAACCCAGCGTCGATACCCGCATAGTGCAATATCCAAGCGAGCATGGTCGTCGTCGTGGTTTTACCGTGAGTACCGGCAACGGCTATCACATGACGCGATTGTAATACCTGCTCAGATAAAAACTGTGGTCCTGAGGTATAGCGTAGACCTGTGTCCAGCATATATTCGATGACATCCATACCGCGCTTCATGGCATTACCAACGACGACTAAATCTGGTGCTGGTTGTAAATGCTCTACCAGATAGCCTTGCTCAATGGTCACGCCCGCGTTTTCCAGTTGGGTGGACATCGGCGGATAAACATTGGCGTCTGAGCCCGTGACCGTATGTCCAAGCTCGCGTGCCAGCAATGCCAGTGAGCCCATAAAAGTACCACAAATACCAAGAATATGAATATGCATAGACGTTCCGTACGAGCTTAAATTAAAAGAATAAAAATGGAGCATTATCCCAAAAGTTACCGATATTAACTGTGGTGTATTCTAGGATACGCTCAACCTAATGATCATCAGTCTTGGCTATAATTAAAATATTATAAATGGTGACGGTGTTAACCGTGCTTCATGTACCAAACGTACTATTGACGCCCGCTTGCCTTACCTCTACTTTATATTGCTTCGACCCTATATTCTGTCACAAAAACAGCATAGGATCGCCAAGTAGCAGCGTCGAAAACGAGCACTTATTGTAAAGTAAACACCGCATGATGACCAATAAAAAACGCCCAGTAAGTAGGCGTTATTAAAAGGATGGTTTGGCTCATTGAGCATCACTGTATTCAGAGCACCTAACTATATTCAGAGCACCTAAAATTTAGAGCCTCTAAATGTTTATGCCGCTATTTTATTATTTGCGCGACAGGGTATAGTCATTGTTAGGTTTTTTATGTTCATCCATTAAGACAAGATGATTGTCTTGAATATGATACGCTTCAATGTTTTTGTCTTCATAGACAATCGTAATCATATCATTGTCTTGACGATAAACACCAGGCTCAAACAGGGGTGCATTCGGCATTTCGGGATTGTTATCTATACTGGTTTTTAGCACTGAACCATCAGCGAATAAATTCAATGTAATATCCGTGCTATCACAAGATTTACAGGGTACCATGCCACCATAATCGCCCATTAACGTGGCTTGTAACGTGCCATTACGCGGCTCTGAGCGTGTCAGCGATTGATGTGGATATGCACCGTTACTCGATTGGGCAGCCGCAATCAGCGATTGTCCTTCTGAAACTTTATCTAGCTCACTACCCGCATTTAATAGATTGGTCTCTGACAAGTTCTCTGCGCTAGCTTGTGCGCTGTTCTCTTCTACATGATCGATAGGGGCGACCTTAGTCGTCATACCTTTATCGCCGCTAGACGAGGTACTATCACAGCCGATGAGCAGCACACAGAGGGGCAGCGCTAGCAAACAACGACCACCGCGTTTGAGGATAGTTAGCGTGTTAGAACAAGTAGGCAAAAAATATATCATGGTCACACCAAAAAACAGTTTTTTAATAGTCGTTCCAAATGATTATCGACACTATCGACAACTCAATACGTTGTCAAAAAGGAAAGATAATAGGAAGTATAAATGTTTAAATTAGAGTAGAAGACTACGAGACTACAAGTACCATCTGAGGCTAGGCGGCGAGAAGAAGCTATCGGTAGCCCATCGCCAATCAGTCAACAGTGATGGATATTTAAAACGCTATTTTACCCATCAAAAGCAAATAAACTGTGTCAAGATATCAAAGGTTAAAGATATCTCTGTGGCCTTTTTGTTATGATAGGTTTAGCCATGAGCTAAGAATAATGGTTTAACATTGATAGATATGACGAACCAAAATTATTGGAGATATTTAATAGTGGCTCATGAACGAACAGACGTTTAGTAATAAATACGCCTGTTCGTTTGGAAAAATGGATATAGCAAAAACGAAGGATATAGCAAAAACGAAGGATATAGCAAAAAGCAACGTAGGGGCTAATTCGCTATCAAGCAAGGCGGCTAGGGGCAACAGGTCGTAAAATACGCAATAATATCAAGCCGTGTACCACCAATAGCAGACTAAATAAAATCAAAGATTGTTCAGGAATACTCAGTCCCATAAATGTCCACTCAACAGAGGCACATTCGCCAGAGCCCGCAAAAACTTCTTTAAATACTTGCAAAATCGGTAACGTATCTAACCAATAATCCAGCCCTGGACCACAAGAAGGTACTTGGTCGGCAGGCAGATGCTGTAGCCAAACATGTCGTCCAGCCACCGCAGTCGCCCAGCCGATACCTGCTAAGCTACCAAGCCATAATACCAATCTAACTGCCTTAGATTTAGGGTTGAATAATGCGGCTATCAAAGCAAAACTGCCCATGATTATGAGTCCAATACGCTGAAAAATACATAGTGGGCAAGGCGAAAATCCCATATAGCGCTGTAAAAAAAACAGCGCAAAACTCATACCTATTACGGCTATTATCACCAAAAATATTTGCAAATTGCGGTAAGTGGTCAGCTTTAGCATCGGGCAGTTACTCTTATAAAATAGTCATCTATACACGTTAAGTGGCGGTCAGAATTTAGCAATCAAAGCTTAGCGATATTGCTGTAAAAATTCCATAAAATCTTCAGTTTCGGCTTTTTCAATCTCAGCTTGCTGTAATATCGATTTTTCTGCCAACACTTCATACTTGGCTTGGGTGTTTGGGCTAAGCGTTTGCTGTAATAAAGACTCACGATGCTGCTGCGCCAAGGTAAAACCAAGCTGCCATAAGCTGCCTAAACGCTGACTATCAGAGTTTACTTGTGCTGAAATGGTTGATTCAGAGTGCCCTGCTTTGCCTTGCATTAACGCGACTGCTGCACGGTAATCGTTGCCGCCATAATGCGCATCAAGTAGCGCGGCAAGTGGTTGCATACGTTCTAAATGCACCAGCATCCAGCTCTCAAGCAGTTGCTCTTCGCCGTTGTTTATAATGTGTAAGCCTTCGCGGCGACCTTCGTTTACCACGCGCTCAAGATTGATGGCTAAGGTCTCTTCTTCCTCAGGTAATAGATCAGGTGAGTCGCTCAGCAGACAGTACAGCGCCATGACCTCTAAGAAACAAGCGCTAGACAGACGAATACCGACATCGCTATAAGGGTCTAGATCGATTGCACGGAACTCAACATAAGCGATACCACGGCGCTCTAATGCTTCGGTCGGTGTCTCGCCGCTCATCGCGATTTGTTTGGGACGAATAGGGCTATAGTATTCATTTTCTATTTGTAAAATATGATTGTTGATTTGGATAGGGTTGCCATCGGCATCATCCAAGCCAAGCTTGGCAAAGCTTTCGTGCGGAGTCTGAATCGCACGGCGCAGTCCATCGACATACTCTGGCAGATAGTTATAACGAATATCGAGCTGTTCTTGTACACTATTGGTATAACCAAGCTTGCCCATACGTAGGCTGGTGGCAGCAGGCTTATAATAGGTTGAGTCGTTTAGTAGCTCTAAATCATGCTCGCGACCAGCTAAGAAACAAGGACAAACGCTAGGGCTAGCACCCAGTAAATACAATACCAAACTGGTCAGACGCTTAAAGTTACGGATAAGCCCTAAGTACTTTTCGTTTTTAAATTCTGTCAGCGTTTGCGCTTGTGCAGCAGGTATTTCAGCTTGCCAAACTTCAAATAACCCGTCGCCAAAAGACAAGTTATAATGTAAACCTGCAATCGTTTGCATGCGGCGACCATAGCGAATACCAAGCCCACTACGGTATAGCGTCTTGAGCTTACCTGTATTAGAGCTGCCATAATCAGCCAGTGGGATGTCTTCATCATTCGATGACAGCATACAAGGCATAGACAGCGGCCACATCAGCTCACCTTCAGGCATGGCTTGATAGACCAATACATGCAACTGACGCAGCATGTTTAGCGTCTCTTTTGGTGAGGTTTTGGGGTCAGTAATTAGCTCAAGTAGACTTTCTGAATAATCAGTTGTGATAAACGGATGGGTGAGCTTTGAGCCAAGCTTGGCTGGATGCGGTGTCTGAGCCAAGTAACCATCGGGTCTTACGCGTAGCCCTTCTTTTTCGATACCGCGGAGCATACCCGTTAAATGCTTGCTATCAAACCAATTAGGAATGTCAAAATTCACAAAGCTACTCGCAAAATTACTCATAATAGTCATCTATTGTTATTTATTATGGCGGCTCAAAACACGACTGGCGTTTGACCATAATGAAGGTAAATATTGGATTAAGAATGCCGTCAGTTTAGCTCAAAGCTGCCCTGAAAACCACGGACAATTACAAATACGATAAGCTTTACAGGCGCTCATTCATCTTGATTTTAATAGGTATTTCAATAAAAAATTTTATAAACAGCGCGTTACTTTTTTCTAAAAAACGCATAAAACAAGAAGCATCTACCTACGAGATAGATGCTTCAAAAGTACGACGTTAAGCGGTTTATGATAGCGTTGACTAACGAGGAAGGTATCTTGATCAAAAGTCATTGCGTCTTGCCAACTTAAATAGAGAAGGATGAGCCACAGCCACACGTGGTGGTGGCATTTGGATTGGTGACGATAAAGCGTGCGCCCTCTAACCCCTCAGTATAGTCAACGGTAGAGCCTTGTAAATACTGATAGCTTAGTGAATCGACGACTAAGGTCACATCGTCATTATCAAAATTGGCATCGTCTTCATTCAGCTCATTGGCGAAGTTAAAGCCGTAAGAAAAACCTGAGCAGCCGCCGCCCGTCACATAGACACGTAACATCAGAGCGCTGTCGCCTTCTTCTTCACGTAGACGTCGCACCTTTTGTGCAGCGCTATCGGTTAAGCTTAAAACAGTTGGGTCTACTGGCTGGCTGGCGCTTGGATTAAATTGGTTGGCTGATTCGTTCATATCTACCTCAGTTGCTAGGATCAAATGCGGTCGTCCAGTTAGGGTTTGCAATGAAATAGTTGCAAATAAAGATACGCACGGCGTTTGATTCAATTGGGTGCTGTTATTATGGCGCTGCTATTGGTATGACTAATGGCGCATTATAAATATGATATCTGTGTCATTACAACGATTTGGTTGATAACGGGCACTTATCTCATCGCAGTATATCATAATGGGGGTGTTGATTCGTTTGTCAAGAGTGACGCTACTGGCTGAAGGTGGCTGATTGATACTAGCGGTTATTATCCCCATAAACTCATGCTAAGAGAAAGACTTTTTGTGCGAATAAACACTTGGTTTTGAAATAGTTATTTAATCGTTTGCCTATGGGGCAAGCGTTTGAAATAATAGCCGCCAGTTAACATGCCAGATGTGTGTTTTTTATTGCCTTATATTTTATATTACTGTTGAGTTGAAGAGATTATATGATCGAATTTAAAGACGTTGGTGTTCGCCGTGATGGTCGTGAGTTGTTTGCAGGGGCAAGCTTCCAGCTACATCCGGGCCACAAAGTTGGCTTGACGGGCAACAACGGCACCGGCAAATCTACCTTATTTGCCTTATTGTTGACGCGAATGGGCAGAGGAGATACCGAGGTCACGCTTGATAGAGGTGAAGTCAGTATTCCTGATAGCTGGCATGTGGCGCATATGGCGCAGGAAGTCGGCGCTACGACGCAGTCTGCAATCGATTATGTATTGAGCGGTGATGAGCAGTGGTATGAGATTAATGCTTCTTTGAATGATTTGAGTAGCGTCAGTGATGAGCAGATCGGGGTATTGCATCAGCAGTTTGATGAAATTGATGGCTATCGTACGCCGACTAAAGCGGCCCAAATTATGGCAGGTCTTGGTTTTAATACCAGCCAGCATGAATTGCCCGTAGAAGGGTTTTCGGGTGGTTGGCGCATGCGTCTAAACCTTGCCAAAACCTTGATGAGCCGTGCGGACTTAATGTTACTCGATGAGCCGACCAACCATTTGGATTTGGATGCGATTTTGTGGCTTGAGACTTGGATCAATGCTTATACTGGTCTGGTCATCGTCATCTCGCATGACCAAGCTTTTTTGGATGCTACCGTCGGTCATATCTTGCATGTTGAGCAACAAAAAATCACCCTTTATACCGGTAATTATCAGCAGTTTATTCGCACCCGTCATGAGCGTATGGCACAGCAGCAGCAAGCGTTTGAAAAACAAGAAGCGACTAAAGCACACTTGGATGACTTTATTCGTCGTTTCCGTGCCAAAGCCAGTAAGGCTAAGCAAGCACAAAGCCGTATCAAGCAGCTTGAGCGCATGGCTGAGCTGTCACCGATGATGGCGGATAACCCATTTTCTTTCCGCTTTTATGAGCCAGCAAATATGAGCTCACCACTGATTGAGCTGACCAAAGCGGATATCGGCTATAGCGATACGCCACTTCTATATAATGCCAATGTGCAAGTAACGCCGGATACGCGTCTTGGCTTGCTAGGTATGAATGGCGCAGGTAAATCAACACTGATTAAAGCCTTAGTCGGTGAGCTTGGCGTATTAACAGGGACGTATCGTGTTTCGGATACCCTGAAACTAGGCTACTTTAACCAGCATCAAATGGATATATTGGATGCCAAGGCCACGCCGATAGAGATGTTGCGTCGTCTGGCCGGTAAAACCTCTGATGCGATGCTACGCTCATTTTTAGGCAGTTTTGACTTCCGCGGTGAACGTATCGATACGCCGAGTGAGCTATTCTCTGGGGGCGAGCGTGCGCGTTTGACGCTGGCATTGATTGTTTGGCAACGTCCGAACGTTCTGGTACTCGATGAGCCGACCAACCATTTAGATTTACAAATGCGCCAAGCGTTGACTATTGCCTTGCAAGGATTTGAGGGGGCAGTGGTACTGGTTTCGCATGATCGTGAGTTGATTGCCAACGTCTGTGATGAGCTGTTTTTGGTACATGATGGTCAAATCGAGGAGTTCGATGGTGACATCAGCGACTACGGTAAGTGGCTGGCAGAAAAGCGTAAGCAAGAGAACTCATCAGATAAAAGTACCAGTAAGAAAAAAAGCAAAAAAGAGAGTAAGAAATTCGTTTCACGTGAAACAGATAATGATCAAGTGAGCAATAAAGCACCTGATAATTCATCAAAAAGTAAAGCTACGACGCCTACGCTTAGTAAAGATGCGCAGCGTAAATTGGCTGCTGAACAACGCAAACTCACCGCACCTGTTCGCCGTGAGATAGAAGAGACAGAAAAGACATTGGCTAAAATTGATAAGCAGCTTGTGACGCTTGAAGAAAAGTTGGCTGATACGGCTCTATACGAAGAAAGTCGCAAGTCTGACTTGCTAGTATTACTCAATGAGCAAACGGCATTACAGCAGCAGCATAGTGATAATGAAGAAAAATTATTGCTTTTGATGACGACATTAGAGGAAATGGAAGCGGGTTTTGAATAGATTGCTGTCAGTTATAAATAGTAGATTTTGATTGTTTTTTAAGCTATTTTTATTTGATAAAGACAGTCACAAAAAAGGGAGAGCGCTGGCTCTCCCTTTTTTATTACGTTATTCCTTACGGTATTTACCATCACCATAAGACAAAATTTCCATTGTGGTCGTACATAACTGACAGTTTATTTGACCAGCAGCGGCTTTCGATAAATCCAAAATACGGCCCCGAATGAAAGGGCCTCTATCGGTGATTTTTACGATTACACTCTGCTTTGTCTTCTTGTTGGTCACTTGTACCTTCGTACCAAACGGCAACGTGCGATGCGCAGCGGTCAAAGAGTTCATGTTGAAGATACTACCACTAGCGGTGCGTTTACCGTGGAACTGACTGCCGTAATAACTGGTGTTTCCAGCAAAAACGGTGGTACTCAGCAGTAGTGATAATGTGATAACCAAAGACTTGATTAAATAAGACATTTAATACCTTTAAGCAATTTATAAAATAGACAGATACACTTGCCTATGTTATTCATACTCCCTATGAGTATAAATAATATATTCATTTTACAACACATACTTTGTCATATTCTTACGGTTCTGTAAAAGAACTACCAAGGTCAAAATGCTCATTTATGCACGCTAGCTACTAAATACCAGTGATCTGTATGTAATTGTTTTAAATAATGATTTACATTGTTAATGGTATTTTTGGCTTGACTCTCTATTTTTTCATTAGGGCGAGTGTTAAATTGATATGACTTCTGTGGCTATCAAAGAATAGTAATGCCAGAATCATAGAGAAACACATCACTACCGTGGCACAAGTGAATAACAATGTATTAGGGCGTGTTGAACATTCACAAATGGGCACTGCTGATAGCTAAAATTGTTCCAGCCAAGGCGCAAGTCGACGATAATGTTAACACCTTAGCTAGAATTGAAACGTAGCATGGGGCAATTTTAGTATCAGCCCCGATATTAACAGAAGGGGACAGGACTCTTTTTTGCCGCTTCATTGTTAAAAATAGACGCTTAGAATGACTAAACTTACTATTTTTAACGTCGAATCGCCTGAAAAATAGTCCCTGTCAGTGCCATGATCGAATGTTCAACACGCCCCAAGTGCTTCAAACAACTTAAACACTGCTGTTGTTCGGCACTATTACTGGTAATATTTGTATAACGGTATTGAATTTTTATATTACTATCATTATTAGATAGACTATCGTTACCACCTGTTATGTCGCAGTTGAATAAGTTTCCGTACCATATCGTTTAAAATGGGCATACCAGTATCATTAACATGCTTTTATGTTGAGGACAAAAACATGGCAGAGAAAAATTACTATGACATTTTAGGGGTCAAAAAAGACGCGTCAGCTGCAGATATTAAAAAAAGATACCGTAAGCTTGTCCGTCAATATCACCCTGATGTGAGCGATGATCCAGATGCAGACAATAAGATTGCTGAGATTAATAATGCTTACGAAACCATTAGAGATAAAGACAAGCGTGCCGAATATGACGCCATGCTAGACAATCCCTTTGCTGGTCAAAGTGGTGGTTTTGGCGGTCAATCTGCAAGTGGCGGGCAAGGCGGCTATCGCTGGGAAGATATCAAAGATCAGTTCGGTGAAGGCGAAGCTTATGGCGATGGTGGCTTCCGCTTCGATGACATCTTTTCGGCATTTGGTCGCGGTGCACGTGGTTCAGCGGGTGGCCAATCACAGCGTGGTGGTTTTGGCTCGCAAGATAGTAAAGGTCAAGATCAACATGCAGAGATTACGGTTGATTTGGCGTCCGTTTATAATGGCGACGACTACAGCATTAAGTTGAATGTCCCTATTCGTCAACCGAATGGCAGTGTCGAGTATGACAACAAAACGCTGAAAATTAAAATCCCTAAAGGCATCACTGATGGCAAGCAAATTCGCCTAGCAGGGCAAGGTGCCGCTGGTATTAGTGGCGGAAAAAATGGCGATTTATTTTTAAAAGTAAAAATCCGTCACGCAGACAATATCCGTATCGAAGGCGCTGATGTTTATCAAACCATCAATATAGCGCCATGGGAAGCGGCGTTGGGTGAAAAAATTAACGTCAGTACGCCAGCTGGTACGCTTGCTGTGACTGTGCCTAAGAACAGCAAGTCTGGTAGCAATTTACGCCTAAAAGGTAAAGGTATCCCTGCTAAGCAAGCGGGTGATTTGTATCTAACCTTAAACATCGTGAACCCTGATATCAGCACTGAGGCTGCGACCCAAGCTTATGAGCAACTAAAACAAGCCTTTGCCGATATCAATATTAGTCGTTAAAGGCCACCAGAAATTACTCACATTGAAACACTGTAATAGAGATGAAGACCATACGATAACGATGAAATAAAGCGCAAACGAGGATAATAGCTATGAAACACTCGCCTGAATTTACCGACATTATCATGAGCTTGGATGAGCTGGTATCTGCCTGTGGCCAAGAGCGCCAATGGGTCATCGAATTGATTGAAGAGGACATCATCGAATATGATGTACCAGAACGTGAGCAGTTCACTGGTTATCAGCTGACGACAGTGCGCCGTGCCTCGCGCCTTAGCCGCGACTTTGAAGCCAGTGTTCCGGCGATTGGCTTGATACTTGAGCTATTGGATGAGCTCGAACAATTACGTCAATTTAAACGCCAATTAGACATGCAGACACCAGTGATTGAAATTGAAATCGATCCTTTAAAATAACTTATTTCCCCTTTATTCAGTACATAAAAAATCAGCACAAAAAAAGGGTCTCTAAAATGAGACCCTTTTTTTGCAAATAATATATTTAGCGTTTAACGCGCATATTTTGGATCAGCGGCTGCGGTGAACAGTACATCCGTTGAAGAGTTCAATGCCGTTTCGGCTGAATCCTGTATCACACCAATAATAAAGCCAATCGCAACCACTTGCATGGCGATATCGTTTGGAATACTAAATAAGCTTGCTGCCAATGGAATTAAGAGTAATGAACCACCAGCGACACCAGAGGCACCGCAGGCACTAATGGTTGCAACCAAACTGAGTAGCAGTGCTGAGGCAAAGGTCACTTCAATACCGAGTGTATGCGCGGCTGCAAGCGTTAAGACGTTAATCGTAATCGCCGCGCCCGCCATATTAATGGTCGCACCCAGTGGAATCGTCACCGAATAAGTATCTTCGTGTAGACCCAGTTTGCGGGCAAGGTTCATATTGACGGGAATGTTGGCAGCCGAGCTACGCGTAAAGAATGCGGTAATCCCTGACTCACGCAAGCACTTGAATACTAGCGGATAAGGGTTTTTGCCCGTTTTGATCAGTACAATAATAGGATTGGCAATCAAAGCGATAAATAACATACAACCGACCAGTACCATCAAGATACGCGCATAACCTGCCAAAGCCGCAAATCCTGTCTCAGCGACGGTATTAGCCACCAAGCCCAAGATACCAAAAGGTGCTAGGGCAATGACCCACTTCACCACTTGGGAGATGGCGTCAGAAAAATCACCGACCACAGCGCGTGTGGTATCACTGGCTTGGCGCAGTGCGAAACCGATGATAATTGCCCACGCTAAAATACCAATATAGTTGGCTTCAGCGATGGCATTAACTGGGTTTGCGACCAGATTTAGTAGTAGATTGGTCAGTACTTCTTTGAGGTTGGCTGGTGGGACTTGCTCAATTGTGGCGTTGACCAATACCAGTTCTGTCGGGAATAAAAAGCTCGCGCCAACAGCTGTCAGTGCAGCTAAAAAAGTGCCAAACATATACATGATGAGCACAGGCTTGACGTAAACTTCATTACCGCTGCGATGCTGGCTAATGGCCGCCATGACCAACACAAATACCAGTATCGGTGCAACGGCTTTTAGTGCTCCTACAAATAAGGTACCCAACAATCCTAAGGCGATACCGATATCTGGTGCCAACCAACCTATCAATACGCCCGCTATCAAACCGATAATAATAAGTGGTACTAGACCAATGCGCTTATACATCGCAAAAAATGAATACATCCTTACCCCGACAATCTAATGAATAATAAAAGAGATCAAGCCATTTTATGTTTTTTGCTTTACTAGTCTCATACTCATATAAAGGTAAGATTCGTAAAACAGAATAAAAATGGGTAAAGTATAACCAAAAAAAGGGCAGTTAAGCCCTTTTTTTATTTTTATACCTATCAATTAAGGTAATTGGTTTGTTATGGTCGTCTTTAACACACCCAACATTAGCGTGCATATTTTGGATCAGCAGCGGCAGTAAACAAGACGTCTGTTGATGAGTTCAATGCGGTCTCTGCGGAGTCTTGCAACACACTGATAATAAAGCCAATAGCCACCACTTGTAGCGCAATGTCATCAGGAATATTGAATAAACTGGCCGCCAAAGGAATGAGTAGTAATGAGCCACCAGCGACGCCAGAGGTGCCGCCAGCACTGATTGTAGCGACTATACTTAGCAGTAATGCTGAGCCAAAGGTCACTTCAATACCGAGTGTATTCGCGGCTGCAAGCGTTAAGACATTAATAGTAATCGCTGCACCTGCCATATTAATAGTGGCGCCTAATGGCAGGGTGACTGAATAAGTATTTTCATGTAAGCCTAATTCGCTGGCAAGGTTCATATTGATAGGAATGTTGGCAGCAGAGCTACGGGTAAAAAACGCAGTAATACCAGATTCACGTAAGCAGGTGAATACTAGTGGATAAGGGTTTCTACCCGTTTTGAAATATACAAGGAGAGGGTTCGTCACCAAAGCAATAAACAACATACAGCCTATCAGTACTAGCAAAATTCGTGCATAGCCCAATAACGCAGCAAAGCCAGTATCAGCGACGGTATTGGCGACTAATCCCAAAATACCAAAAGGTGCTAGCGCGATGACCCATTTGACTACTTTTGAGATGGCATCTGCAATGTCACTGACAGTGCTGCGAGTCGTCTCACCAGCTTGTCGTAGCGCAATGCCAATAATAACGGCCCAAGCTAATATACCGATATAGTTAGCATTGGCTAGTGCAGCAACTGGATTGGCGACGAGACTGAGTAATAAGTTATTCAATACTTCTTTTAAGTTTGCTGGCGGTACTTGCTCGATGGTCGCATTCACTAACGTCAATTCGGTTGGGAATAAAAAGCTGGCACCAACAGCGACCAAAGCGGCTATAAAAGTGCCTATCAGATATAAAAACAGTACCGGTTTTACATAGACCTTATTACCGCTACGATGTTGGCAGATAGCAGCCATCACTAAGAAAAATACCAGTATAGGGGCAACGGCTTTTAGGGCACCTACGAACAGGGTCCCCAAAATCCCTAAGGCAATACCGACACTTGGCGCCAGCCATCCTATCAAAGTACCTAGTACTAAACCGATAACAATCAGCGTTACCAATCCGATTCGTTGGTACATCGCTATTAATGAATGCATTTTTACCCCTTTAGTCCATTTGGAAATAAATATTAGCTTAACAATCGTTAGCTTAACAACCGAAGGATGTTAGCATTTTTTGTGATAAGCGCCTA
Source organism: Psychrobacter sp. NPDC064578 (assembly GCF_044901245.1). NCBI lineage: Bacteria > Pseudomonadati > Pseudomonadota > Gammaproteobacteria > Moraxellales > Moraxellaceae > Psychrobacter > Psychrobacter sp. NPDC064578. The sequence continues at coordinate 425,192 of NZ_JBJDPI010000001.1, read as the reverse complement.
CTGACAGATTTTATAAGGCAGTAGGCAATAACGTACTTATAAACCTCTAAGAATTTTAAAAGTCGACATTTAAGCACAAAAAAACGCCATGACTGGCGTTTGATTTTGTAATAGAAGATTAAACTTTGAAATGGGTAAGCTCATAGCCGAGTTGCTGGTAATGCTTATATTTAGCGCGTCCTGCCTCAGTGCTGACCGTATCAGGTTTGATAAGCTCTAAAATACGAGTTGGCAATGTATTGCTGGTAGCATTTATATAGTCATTAACGGGACGTATCGTAGTATTGAGTACGATCCCTTTAAAATCGGCTGGCATATAGCTGGCAAGCAACACTGGTGCTAATAATTGATTATTAATATCAGTATTAGCAACATCCATATCAGCGCCTTCTGTATTAGAATCTAAAAGGCGTTGATGTGGTATAAAGCTCGTATCGTCTTGTGCCCAAAGCGCTTTATCAAGCTCACCAATTAACGTTTCATCCTCAGCAAGGATTAATAACGACTGGCTGCTTTTATTAAGCGCCGTCTGGGTCAGCTGACAAATAAAGCCCAAGAAATCTTGAGCTTTATTCTCAGTTAATACATAAAAGCTAACTTTCATAAAGTGGTTTTCATTGAATGGTGATTCATCAATAGATTATGCCATATTTGCGCTATTTTTTAGGTATTGCATGAATAATGGCACAGGGCGACCAGTTGCGGCTTTGTCTTGACCTGAAATCCATGCCGTACCAGCGATGTCTAAATGCGCCCATGCTTGACCTTCTTCGATGAAGCGCGATAAGAAACAGGCAGCAGTCACAGCGCCAGCGCCTTTACCACCGATATTTTGAATATCAGCGATAGGCGAGTCAATCTGCGCTTGATATTCGTCATCCATCGGCATGTGCCAGATAAGGTCGCCTGATAAGTTACTGGCGTTTTCTAAGTCAAACAACACGTCTTCGTCATTACTAAAGACTGCCGAGCGTACATGACCCAACGCAACCACACAAGCACCAGTCAAGGTTGCGACATCAATGATGGCTTTTGGCTGATAATACTTCTGCACGTAGCACAAGGTATCACACAATACTAAACGACCTTCAGCATCAGTATTTAGGATTTCAACTGACTTACCGTTCATTGCTCTGATGATATCGCCTGGACGCGTCGCCTCTCCTGATGGCATATTTTCAGCACAAGCGAGTGCACCGACAACATTGATAGGTAGACGCGCTTCGCATAGCGCTTTTAGAGTACCGAGTACCGCAGCAGAACCGCCCATATCAAATTTCATCTCATCCATCGCCGCACCCGGCTTGATTGAGATACCACCTGAATCGAAGGTAACACCTTTACCGACTAAGACGATAGGCGCATCATTATTTGCAGCATTGGCATTGTCTTCGCTATTCTGTTCAGCATTTTTAGCGGCTTTTTTGCTAGCAGCTTTGGTTGGTAATTTATCAGCCAAGGCTTTGAGACCACCAGCTACTTTTGCGCTGTTGGTAATGGTTTTGCTAGTATCACCATCAGTATTGACGCTAAAATTAGACTTGCCACGATACTCCATCAGTACCAGTTTGCCTTCTTTGGTAGAGCCTTGCGCGACCGATAAGAAGCAGTTCATACCCAGTGCTGACATCTCGTCTTCGCCAAGTACCGTTACTTTTAATAGGTCAGGATAAGTGGCTGCCAATTCCTGTGCTTGCTCAGCCATATATGCTGGGAAACAGATATTACCCGGCTCATTGGCAACATCACGGGTCAAGCTTTGACCAGTAAAGACCGCTTGTGCAAAGTCTAATGAGTCTTCTAAAGACGACTCTGCCAGTAAGTAGATATCCGTTAAAACAGGTGTTTGCTGCTCAGATTTGTACTTGTCAAAACGATAGCTTGCTGCCAGTAGGCTCAGCGCAAATTGACTAAACTGGTTTTCTTCTAAGCTATCGCCCAGCGCTACAGTGATAGAATCGACGCGTTTTTGGGTGCTCTTATAAATGGTCTTGGCAATTTTTTCTAGAACGCTATGACGCAATTTATCAACATTACCCACACCGACCAATAATAGCTGTACTGGATTTTCTTTGGTGGTTTTCTTATCACCCGCTAGCGCATAGTCAGCAACCGTTTCACAAGCTTTGCCGTTAAAGTGTGATACTTCAATCAATTGCTCAATGCGGGTTTGATAATCGCTCAAGACTGACTCAGCTAAGATATTTTTCTTATCATCGATCAAAACGACAAGGCAGGCCGCGTCTTTACTTTTGGCTTCTTTTTTGAGGATTTTTTGCGTATGGGTTTTTGGCAGTGTTTGGGTTAATTTAATATTCATATATTTATCCTTATTGGAGTTATGACGTTAGCGCTATGAAAATGGCAGATTTTTTTAATTGCTGATACCTGTTAAATTATCAGATTGTTTGGCCAATCAAGCAATCGCAATAGTGTAGCATATTGCGAGGTGAGTGCGCAGTGAGCAAGGTTTAGGTCATGGGTTCGAACCATTTATTAGCTATCAACTAACTCATCGGTTGCTACTAAAGCGGCAAATCTATCTTGCAGTGCTGCCATCGCAGTAGCATGCATGATATCAGCGCTGATTTTCTCTTTTTTATAGTCAGGCAGATCGCGAGTAGCACAAGCATCATGGCAAACAAAACTGTCAAAGCCTAAATCAAAGGCGGCTCTCACGCTTGAGCTAACACACATATGACTCATAAACCCAGCAAAAATAATTTGCTGTTTTTGTGCAGCTGAAATAAGCGCTTGCAGCTGGGTATCATGGAACGCATTGGGGTTTTTTTTGACGATGACGGTTTCGCCATCCTTTGGTTGTAATTCAGCGATAATCTCGACGTTAGATGATAAGGGATCAAAAACATTGCCATTATCTGCGCCGTGATGGGCGATATGAAAGATAGGAACGTTCTGTTTACGAGCTTTATCTAGCAATAGTCGCGCATTTGCAATGGCGTTCGCACCAGCTTGTCCCAATGGCATCGCCCCATCGACATATTCGTTTTGATAGTCAATAAAAACCACGGCGCAATTTGACCAATCGAGCGTATCAAATTGACCGCCAGCGATTGCAAGTAAAGTAGAAGGGGTAGAACCGAGTTTATTTGTCATTAATATTCTCCATTGGGCGAGATAATTAGGAATTTTTAGTTTTCTCAGTTTAACAAGTAATCCTAACGGTGCGAGGGCAGTGATACGAATGACACACAAAGGTTTCCAAATGACATCAAGTAAAAATATCATGCAAAGACTTAATAAAAAGGCTTCTTAGATAAGATACACTAATGAGTTAAATGCTCGTTATTCTTTCCATATCTTATCTATTATTAGTGAGCCATACAGCGTTATAGCAAGATGGACGCAATGTTTGCAAACACATTTCACAGCCATTTTTGAGCAAAATATGCTAGGATTAGCGGTTATCTTTATCGCTAATTTTTACAGCATGTCGCTAACCCGTCTCGCAGATGTTTTCATATCTTTTGCCGTTGCTTTTAGGGCTGTTTAAGTATCTGATTGAGCAGCACGGTCTTGTATTTCTATGGTTCAGTTATCGGTCTCCGCTATTGTATTTAGAGCTATCCATAATTGTCAGTGTTTGCCAATAAAGCTGCGATAAATCGTGCGACTATCAACCTTTTTAAAAGAGTGCCCATTGTGATATTACGCCGCTATATGACTCAACAAGTTGCCTCAACGACCGCATTGGTCTTGGGGTTTTTAGTGGTGATGATGCTGGGCGGTCGTTTGATCCGTTACTTTGGGATTGCCGCAGAAGGCAATTTAGATATCAGCTTGTTATTTACCATCATTGGTTATAATTTGCCCTACTTTTTAGAGCTTATCCTGCCATTAGCATTTTTTATCGCTCTCATGCTGGTATTCGGGCGGCTGTATGTCGATCAAGAAATGGCGGTGATTAATGCCAGTGGGGTGTCGCGTGGTAAACTTGCCCGTTTGATGACGCCGTTAATCTTGGCGTTGTTTGTTGGGGAAGCGGCTTTATCCATCGTTGGTAAACCGTGGGGCGTACGCTCATCGGAAAGTGTCTGGCAACAGCAAGCATTGACCAGCGCTTTTGATTTAATTCGTCCCAATGAATTTATTAGTAGTGGCAATTATCATCTCTATGTGGGCAGCTTGAGCGATGATAAAAAGCAATTGCAAGATGTGATACTGATTCAATCTGAGCCTGAAAAAAAGGCCAGTGCTGCTAAAAACAACACTGCTAAAGAGGCTGCTGTCGATGTTAAAAACACCATCGATCTCGAAACAGCTGAGCAATTCAATATTTCAGACATGCCAAATATGCCAACGGCGATTACTAATAATACCAACATCAGCAAAGATACTATTACGTTGGCTAAGCGTGCCGAGCAAGTAGACACGGGTAATAGCGGTGTGACCCAATTGGACTTGTTCCAAGGGCGTCGTTATGAAGTCGGTGCTGGCAGTCTGAAATACAATCAAGTGGGCTTTGATCGTTACCGCATTACTTTGACAGAATCCTCAAAAGAAGTCATCACCGAAGATAATATCGAAACGCAAGCGATTGGACCATTATGGCAAGCCGCGACGGGTGGTACGGCAAGTAGTGGCAACTCGCTGCGTGTGGCACAAAGTGAGCTTGGTTATCGTTTGGCATTGCCGTGGTTGATGATCATTGCACCAATGCTCGCTGTACCACTGGCGCAAGTACGTCCGCGCCAAGGTCGCTGGTTGCGCCTATTTCCTTCGATTTTATTGTTTGTCAGCTGTGCACTGGGTATCATTTCACTCAAAAATGCTGTTAGCAAAGGCAGCGTGAGCGTCTGGGCATATGCGTGGCTCATTTTAGGATTTATGGCATTGGCGCTTTATATGAATTGGGGCAGCCGTGTGCAGCATCGATTACGCTTTCGCAAACCGAAGAACACGCCTTTAACAGTTGCCGATCATCAGAGCAGTGGCTCACAAGGAGGGCAGTCCTAATGAGTGTCTTATCTTCTAAACCGTCCAATCCTGACTCGCAAAACGCTCATGCTAAGTACGCTCGCAAACCTGCCAAACTAAAAGTGCTGAGCCGTTACGTCAAGCTGAACGCTTTGCTCGCAATCGTCGGAGCTGTCATAGGCTTGTGGGCATTACAGCTGGTATTCTCTTATTTGTCTGAGCTGGATTCGTTAGATGATAGCTATACGATGGGCGAGGCGATTAAGTATATTTTTTATCGCTCGCCTTATTTTTTAGAGCAATTTATTCCCACTGGCGCATTGCTAGGTGCAGTGGTCGGCTTGGGCTTGCTTGCCAATAAAAGTGAGCTGGTCGTGATGCGTGCCGCTGGCGTCAGCGTTTATCGTATCGTCGGTTGGGTATTGCAGCCTGCTTTGATTTTTGTGTTGCTCGCATTGATTATCAATCAGTTCGTGCTGCCGCACTCTAATCAATTGGCAAAAGAAATCAACGACGAAGACAGCAGTTCATTGGTCACATCGGTACGCGGTTATTGGACGTTGCAGCCACGCTTTGAGAGTACAAAAGACGGCAGTGCCAAGCCAGATGGTAGCGATATTTTGTATATCGATTATGCTGATGTGCAAGGCAATATCGGTGAAGTTAAACGCTGGCATTTAGACAATAATGGCAATCTGCAAACGGCCATTCACGCTGAGGGTGGTAAATATATTGGTCGTGAGCCTGTTAATCCTGCCAGCAGCAAACCGAGCGAGCAATATCGCTATGAGTGGCAGCTGAATAATATGACCAAGCTAATGATTAACCAAGGCTTTGAGAGTAGCCAAGCCATCTCACCGTCAGATACTTTAAGTCTACCCTTTGCCCCTGAATCGGTATATCTGCTTACCCGTAAGGCCGAAGATTTGTCATTGACTCAGCTGTATGAGCATCGTCAATTTATGCGCCAACAAGGCACGCGCTCGTTAAGTCATGAGCTGGCTTTTTGGCAAAAACTACTGTCACCGTTGTCTATTTTGTCATTGGTGATTGTCGCCTGCTCATTCGTCTTTGGCTCATTGCGGACGCATAGCTTAGGCTTGCGTATCGTTGTGGCATTATTGTTTGGCTTGCTGTTTAGTTACGTGCAAGACTTGGTTGGCTTTATCTCATTGGCGACTGGATTTTCGCCGTTATTAATGGTGATATTACCGATTATCGCCAGTGCGATATTGGGTGGCTATTTGCTCAAACGGCAGATGTAGCCAGATATCATTTGCCATAAAAAAGCCCGCTAGATCATGACGATTTAGCGGGCTTCTTTGATTATACAGCTTTTAATACATAAGCTTTTACAGCTTAGTCTTTGGTCGCCATGGTAATCGTATAGGTTTTGCCTTGTTTGATCTTTTCACTATTGCCAAACACTTCGGTAAACGAGCGCTTCATAAACTGACGTAGGCCATTGATTGTCACCACATAAAAACGTCCACCTTTACGCATACGAGCATAGGCATCGAGGAAATATAAATAATGCTGCTCTTTACCTACTTTGGCTGGCAAGTTTGACATCACCAAGCTAAAGTCTTTGTCTTTCGCCACGTGATTGAAGCCATTTGATAAATGCACATCGACATTTTTTAGACCGTTTTTCTCACAATTCAGGCGGGCATATTCTACCGCCATAAAATCTTTATCAATCAACGTATGCAGACCGTTTGGACACTCACGCGCTGCTGTCATACCGAGTACGCCATAGCCACAGCCCAAATCGATCGAGTCGTCATCCGCTTCAAAATCAATATAATCAAGCAGCATCAAGCTACCGTCATCGAGCTTTTGCGGTGAAAAAATGCCCCATGTGGTCGAAAAATCAAATGGCTTACCCAGTACGTCTTGGCGAAAGTTAATATCTTCACGCCAATGTTGGGCATTTTTTAGTAGGTCAGCAGGTGGTCTATGGCTCATGAGCTTCTCGGATAATGGATAAGTAAAAGGCGGTGCGTTGCTCAGTTATGCAGCGTGCACATCATACGCGTATTGTAGCGAGAAAAGGGTAGGTTTGCAGCTATCTATTTCTAGAACTGCATTTTGCTATATCGCAAAAATTTTTAAGAAAAAATGCTAGAGATAAGAGGTATCGCTTAAGATAGAATCAAATTTAACCTGATAGTCTCTAAGTATTATTTATGCCAGACATTATATTCGTATCTAAAGTCGACTTCTGGATCGCGTTGATTTTATGGGTCGGTAGTTTATCATTTATCCTCATTCCATTATGGGAATGGCGCTGGGGCAAAAGTAATTCACGTATGCGAAACATACTGCTAATGGTTATCCTACTGCCTTTTGCAGTACTGATGCTTATGCCTTTTTTTGGTACTAAATACACTCTAACTGATAGCCAGCTATATGTTGATAGTGGCCTGTCTACTCAAACCATTGAGCTGGCAGATATCATACATATTACGCCAACTCGAAGCATGACATCTGCGCCAGCACTATCATTGGATAGATTTAAAATAGAATATCGGACAAAGAAGTATTGATATCACCGAAAGATAGAGCAAGTTTTTATCAAGAGATACAAGCACGTAATCCTAAAATAGTGATAGATGAAGAAAAAGAGTAGGCCGACTATGGTAAGTGGATTAACTAAAATTTTTTGCTAAAAATTCCAGGCTGGAATTTGAGCTACGGCATGTCAAATAATTTAAGAGATAAATAATGGTCATCTTAACGTAACCGCTTAAATAAAGAGTAATTTATGACACTATTTGAAGAATGTAGAGAAGTCTTAGAGCAGGATTTTAATCTCGTAGATAATGAGAAGGAAGCAATAAAGCTGCTACAAACTTTTCCTTTGAAAGAGAATTATATGGTTTGGGGTAGAATTGAGTATAAAGATTATGATTATATGGAAGAGCTGTTAAGTGACTTCTCAGATCTAGCGAAAATCCATTTTTACGTTCTAGCTGATGATGAAAAAATACCTATCTTCAAGTCTAATTTAAAACTAATAATAGATAATATTTACGATGTTATGGCATTATCTTCTAAAGTTTATATATTTAATGAAAATGTTGTAATACAGCCATTATTCCCTAGCAATACTTTGAGAGTAGGTCGAAAAAACGGAAGGATAGATAGATTAAATATCTAGTACAACGCTAGCCTCTCGGATGATGCTCAGCATGCAATTTCTGCAACCTCGCTGTCGCCACATGGGTATAGATCTGTGTGGTTGATAAATCGCTATGTCCAAGTAATAACTGCACACTACGCAAGTCCGCGCCATGATTCAGTAGATGCGTGGCAAAAGCGTGACGCAGGGTATGCGGTGATAGCTCTTTATCGATACTAGCGACTTTGGCATATTTCTTGAGCAAATACCAAAAGTTCTGCCGCGTCATGTAGCCACCTTGCGCGGTTAAAAATACCGCTTGGCAATTTCCTGATTTTAAATGCGCAATCAAATCACCACGAGCATGCGTTAGATAATCTTCTAGCGCATCACTGGCATATTCGCCGAGTGGTACTAAGCGCGTTTTATTCCCTTTGCCCGTGATTTGCAGCCAGCCAGCGTTTAGATTCACTTGCTCTAATGAGAGATTAATCAACTCGCTCACCCGCAGACCGCAGGCATATAAGACCTCTAGCATGGCTTTATCGCGCAGTCCAAGCGCGGTGCTGGTATCAGGCGCAGCAAGGAGATTATCGACATCAGCTTCGGCTAAGTCTTTTGGTAACGGTCGTCCTAGCTTTGGGCTTTTGATACGCTCGCAAGGATTGTCTTCACGCAGATTACTGGCAATCATCCATAAGTAGAACTGACGTAGGCTTGAGAGCATGCGTGCTTGGGTACGTGGTGTTTTGCCTTCTTGAGTCAAGGTTGATAAGCAGTGCAGCACGTCATCAGGCTGCCAGCGTGTCAGGGCAGTAGGATTGGTCAGCTCGCAAGAGCGCAAATCGCGCACATAAGCATTACGAGTACGCGTTGCTAGACCGCGTGCCAGCATGGCTTGACGAAACTCAGTCATATAACTGGGTTCGTCATCTACTGCCAGTGCCTTAGGTTGACGCTGTTGCACGGCACGATCACGGCTCATAACTCAGTACTCGATGGGTGAATGTTAGATAGGCGTTAGACACCATAATGAAGTGACTTCAGCACTGCGCGCGACATGTAGAGGGTCTGTATCATCTTGGCTGCGACCATGCTTAGGTTGGGTATCCAGACGATATTTTACGGCCAATCCAGCATCGGCAAACAAGCCTAATAACTCATCGCGGGTGCGCAATTGCAGGTGCTCAGCTAAGTCTGACATTATCAACCAAAGCTCTCCGTGCTCAGCTAAGTGCTGTTTGGCACCTTGCAATACCCCACGCAACATCTCACTTTTGGCATCATAGACGGCGTACTCAAGAGACGAGCTTGGCTTAGCAGGTAACCAAGGCGGATTGCAGACAATCAGGTTGGCGAGTGGTGCATCAGTCGGATACAAATCGGCTTGCTGCAGTTGTACGGCAGGTAATTCTAACCGTGTAAAGTTCTCGTTGGCACAAGCCAAAGCACGTGGATTCAAATCCGTTGCTATCACTTGCGGAACACCGCGCTGCGCTAAGATAATAGCCAGCAATCCTGTGCCGGTACCGATGTCATAGGCGACATCATAGGTCGCTGGTAGCGGTGCATCGAGCAATAGCTGCACATACTCATGACGGGTTGGTGCAAAGACGCCATAATGCGGGAAAATGGATAGCCCTAAGCTGTCTATGGGGACGCCTTTTTCGCGCCATCCTGCTGCACCTAATGCACCTTGCAAGTCACGAAACGACAGTACACAAGACTCATCCATTGCCTTATCTAACGGGCCAAAAGCTGCCGTACAAGCTGCACTGACATCGGGCGCGCGGCGTAGTTGGCTGACATAACTGGCATCAAGCTCTAATAGCAAACGGCTCAATATGCGCGAACGCTGGGCTTGCAGTTGGCGCTGCTGATGGAATAGGTTGGGTATTTCTTTAGAGCTGACTGAATCAGATTTTGTTGTAGATTTAGCCGCTTTTTTTGCTTTACGCAGCTCAGAGCGCTCATTGGTACGATCTATGCGACGACCGAGCGCTTGTAGCAACTGGCGTGCATTATGAAAATCACCACGCCATAGCAGTGAGCTGCCTTCGCACGCCAAGCGATAAGCATCATCTGCGGTCGTTGTATCATCGACCAATACAATGCGCGCAGGTGGCACATGATTGCTTTCAGACAACCAAAGAGCATTACGTAGAGTCTCGTTTTCTTGCCATTGTACATACTGCTTTTCTGTTTGTAACACGTAATAGTCTACCTTTTGTGAAAGATACTTCGCTTAAAATGCAAAGATATCTTTATATTGTTTATTGCGCTGTCAATGTTTTGCTGTGATCAATGCTTTGCTGCGGTCACTTGAGTGCATTTAAGTACTTTTTTTCTTAACCAGATAACGATAAAGTGTGGCGCTGATTGGTGCATCCTCATCGCCAGCGACCATTATTTCATCGGGATCGACGTTTAGATTTATATTTTCAGCAAGCGTTTCTTGCTGCACAAGCTCATGTCCCAAATGACGACAAAAATTAGGAATGTCACGAGTGGTGGCTGGGTCGGTGGCGAGTATTTCAATCACCTCGCCAGCATCAGCGTTACGAATGGTTCGATGCAGCATCATGACTGGCTCAGGGCAAATCAGCCCTTGAGTGTCTAAATGATGATTGATCGTCGTTTGCGTGGTAGAAGTGCTCATAATAGTCATTTAAATCGATAATATAAGGTGAAAGTTTTTTGTGTCATTTATAAGTATGCTTTATGCTTCTTCAGCGGTTTCAGTGTCTTTTTCTGCTTCTAGAAAATTAAAAAAGCGCTTAAAGCTCACTTTAAATAAAAACGCCACACCTAGCCAACAAGATAAGCCTAACCAGGCGGTATCAGCGAATAATAAGCCACCAACCAATATGATGGTCGATACGCCAATGCTCATGGCAATCATCGACGCTTGGTTTAAGCGATAACGATAAATCACCAGCGCATCATAAATAGTAATAGGAATCGTAAGCGCAACCAAGGCATAAGGCAAGTTATAGAAAAGTTGATAAAGCAGTTGATTGTCATGAAAGGCTTTGATACTGGCAATGGTGCCAAAGACCATAAAGGCGAGAATAGCGGCATAAATGAGATAAATCGCTATTTGATTCGCTCGCTGAGCGCCTTTGATACGGGCGATGGCAAGCGGCGCAAAACCATGTTGCGATTTGTTTTGCAGGGATTGGTCTGAGACAGTGGTCATAATAATCAGGTATTTATCCGTGTAGAGTGACGATATGTCAGAATTGGCAGTGTTTTAATTAAGAGTGCTTTAACAGCAGGTTTGTCGCTGACTTAATCGGCTTTGATAGCGTCGATGGCGATACTGCTACTGGGATCAGCGAAATAAGTCGACATCAGAATGCAGGCAGAGATATCATCAATCGGGTCGCGTTCATGCTTAATCCAACCATTATCCCACGCGATCTCACGCGCTGCCACTGAGGTTAGACGCTCATCACACAGGCTCACCACCACTGGTAGATGCTGTTCCATGACTCTATGTGCTAGACGACGAGCGAATTTATGCGCACGCTTAGACAACATTGAGCTGCTGCCATCCATATTAAGCGGCAACCCAACCACCACTTTTGCTACGCCCCAGACTTTGATAATACCGAGCAGGTTATCCCAATCAGGCTGACCATTATTCATCGCTAAAATATCAAAGGCACGCGCAGTCTCGGTAATGGTGTTACCTAGCGCCATACCCATCTTTTTTACCCCGTAATCGAGCGCCAAAATAAGATGAGGCTTAATAGCGGGTTCCGCCACAGTAGTGTCAGCAGTTTCGATTTTAATGCTCGTATCAGACTCTACCATCATTATGCATACTTCCTATTTCTATTGGGCGTGATTCATTTAGCTTAACGGCTTTAATTTAAATGCAGCTTTAATTTAAAAGGATACTTTAGTAACCATAGTCAATCGTTAAGCATGACCAATATCACTGCTAAGGTAATCAAAGTTAACGCCAATCTTATCCGCGGCAATTTGCCAGCGTTCTTCGAATGGTGTATCAAACAATAAATTCAGATCAGCAGGACAGACCAGCCAATCGCCATTATTAAGTTCTTGATCGAGCTGTTTTTTACCCCAGCTGGCATGACCCAAGCATAGCTGATAATGCCCAACGCCTTGACCTGCGGCGATACGTTTAAGGATATCTTGACTGGTGGTAATACAGACGTTTTCTGAGATTGCAAAAGACGATGCCCATTCTGGTTGACCCGTATGCAGCACAAAGCCAACCTCTGGATACATCGGGCCACCCTCTAATGCCACATCTTCCATCACTTGCGCATCCGTCACTTCAATGTCTAAATCTTCTAGCAGTTTGCCCACGCGTGCCTGCTCTAATGGACGATTGACCATCAGACCAAGTGCGCCATGTTTATCATGGCGGCAAATATAGATCAGCGCCTGCTCAAACCGTGGGTCTGACAGTTCTGGTGCCGCGATTAAAAAATGATGGGTCAAATTGGCTTTAGACATAGAGACAAACGCACCCTAATATTGAAGGTAAAATAACAGAAATGACACACCACTATATGGCGATACTGAGGTGAAAATCAACCAAAGCAAATATTTAGCAGTGATGAAACACAGCGCTGCACAACTGGTTGATGAATGACCAAGCCTTTATTTCACATCGGTCAATAAACTACGTGCATGGTCGCGGGTGACGTCAGTGATGATCACACCGCCAGACATGCGTGCCAGCTCGTCGACTTGCGCGCTATCGGTTAATATCAATAGCTCGCTTTCGGTCTGCTCGTCATGATGTTTTTGTACCAAGATATGCTGATGCGCTTGCGCCGCGACTTGTGCTTGGTGAGTAATGGCCAGTAGCTGCTGCGTCTGCCCAAGCGCGCGCAGTAGCTCACCGACCACTTGCGCCGTGCCGCCACTGATACCCACGTCGACTTCATCGAATACTAGCATGGGTTTTGCGGCATTATTATCGGCATTGGTTGCTTGCAGTACTTGCATCACCAGTGCCATTCGTGACAGCTCACCGCCTGAGGCAATCTTATGTAGCGGCTGCATCGGCATACCGACATTGGCGCTAAATAATAAATCAATATCATAGCAACCTTGCGCACTATATTGGCTAGCATCGGCTTTTTTGGTAAAGACAAACTCGCAGCGGGCGTTGGGTAGCGCGAGCGGTTGTAGCTGCTGCATTAATTGTTTGCTGACGATCGGCGCGGCTTTCGAGCGCTCTTTATTTAACTGAGTGGCGAATGCAAGATAGTCTTGCCAAGCCTGTTCAATTTGTGCCGCCATCGCATCACTGCTTGGCTCGTTTTCTAGCTGCTCTAATTGCGCTTCCCACCCCTTTGCTTCATCGATTAAGTCGCTCGTTGGCAAGCTATGTTTACGTGATAAGCGATGTCCTAAGCTGATAAGACTGTCTAATGTCTGCAAACGCTCAGGATCAGGCAATTGTTGCTCAGCATAATCTGACAGTAAGCCTGTTACCTCAGTAATTTGTTGCTGTGCTAAATGCAGCTGTTCGGAGGCTTGCTCAAAAGTTTGGCTGACACTCATTTGGTTATCACAAAGCTTGATCGCTTGCCCAAGCAAGGTCATGACGTCTGGCTCATCCGTGTCATTATCAAGAAGATGTAAGCCATGACTGGCCTCGATCATCAAAGCTTCGATATTAGACAGCTCTTCGTGCTCCGCTTCAACTTCTGCATAATCAACCGCCAATAACGGCGCAATATCAGCAAGTTGGCTTTGCAATAGTTGCATACGGTCTTGGCGCTGTGCCTCACGGCTCGCAATGTCGTCAGCACGGCGTTTGAGCTGCTGATAGGTTTGATAGCTACTGGCAGTTTGTAAAGCTAGAGACGTAATTTGCGCCATCTCGTCCAACCATTGCACCACAAACTGCGGCTTGAGGAGCGCTTGCTGAGCGTGCTGACTATGGATATTAACTAACAATGCACCTAAGCTTTTGAGCTCTGCCAAGCTGACAGGCGTGCCATTTAACCACGCTTTTGAGCGTCCGGTATTGCTGAGCTGACGACGAATGAGGACTTCAGGTTCTTCTAGTGCTCTATCATTTTTGGCAAACCAATCAGCAATTACGGTATTGTTTTCTACGTCAAACTGCGCATAAATATCGGCTTGCGCCGCCCCGTGTCTGACCATCGCACTGTCTGCGCGCTCGCCGACACATAAAGACAGCGCATCGAGTAAGAGCGATTTGCCAGCACCGGTCTCACCCGTGATGACATTGAAGCCTTCAGCCACACTCAGCTCATGCTGAGCGATCAACGCAAACTGATGTAAAGTTAATGATACTAGCATCAATGCCTCTCATGACAGACAATAGACTTCATATACATCTCAAGAAGCCATATATAAAATAGGGTAGATAAGGGAATGAAATTATTCATTTAACCGTGTTAATGAGATAAATATTATAGGCAAATAGTATGGTGTTAAACGCGCTTAAATACAAACTTTCAAGCGATGTATAATAGATTTTATTATTGGAAGATTACCATAAAACTGTCGAAAACTGGCTATGAGTCATCATCATAATATTCACAATATCAATCATTAAGATGACTAAGCCTGTCAAAATGATGGCGTTAGACTAAGAATGGTTGCGGATCAAATGTATAAAAAAAGCCCCATTATAGTGATAAGGTGCTGACTCAAAAAAAGATGAGTAAGTAAGTTTAAGATTCGCATCAAACAGCATTTTCCTAGTCGCTTTAACAAACTTTATAGATATAATGTGGTAGCATAATCTCACATAATGATAAACTCTTCTGATTAGATTAGTGCAGTGTAATACACGATAACGAGTCATAATTTTGTAAAATGATAGGCGTATAGTTGGAAGAGTATGCCACTCGGTCATTATTCTAAAGTATTTTCATAGAACCTGTGGCTAGCTCTAGCGCACAGATATCTAGTACAGAAGGATACAGTACGTAGTACAGAAGTGTCGGTTAACGACGCAACTCTGGCGGTACTCTAACCAATTACTTATTTTTTAGTTTCGTAATGATTATTTGATAAGGAAGCCACTATGACAGCGGCGCAATTTACTAATGTAACAGTCAATGCTCAAGCGACGATATCTTATGATGGTCGTTGTTCAAGCCACACTATTATGTTCGAAGATGGTCGACATAAAACATTGGGCGTTATCTTGCCTTGTGATAATTTGGTTGAGCATTATCATTTTAGCACCAATACCTCCGAGCGTATCGAAATCACGGGCGGTGAATGTGAGGTTAAAATTAATGGTGACGAAGAATTCAGCTATTACCGCGCTGGTCAATCATTCGTGGTTGAAGGCAATAGTGGTTTTAATTTGCGAACAGAAGAAATTGTTCAATATATTTGCCACTTAGAAGGGTAAGTTTGCTAAAGCTGTTATTAAGTGATTGATGACAGCAAAGAGCCTTTTACTCAAAAAAAGAAAAACCTTATCGGATTGGTAAGGTTTTTCTTTTTCTGCTGATATTATTTATATGCAGATATCCATTTATTGATACAATTACTGTCATCTCTTTTTATCGCCTAGTTTTTATCATATAGCGCGATACCCACTTTATAATCAATAGGCCTATTATGGCAAAACCTACCTATTTTTATGGCATTCATGCGATTGATGCCTTACTCGAATATCGTCCTTTAGATGGGCTAAGCTTGTTTGTGCAGCAAGGTCGTGAGACTGATAGCCATGTACAAGCGATCATGGCGCAAGCACGTGACAATGGTATCAGTATCCAACCCACGCAAAAAGACAAACTCACGCAATTGTGTGGCAGCCCGCAGCACCAAGGCGTGGTGCTAAATGCGCGTCCTCTAGGCTTTGCTGATGAAGGCTTGCTTGCTACCCTTGCTGGGCGTGACCAATGCTTATTACTGGTCTTGGATCAAATTACTGATGCACATAACTTTGGTGCTTGCTTGCGTACCGCCGTGGCGATGGGTGTGGATGCCGTGGTTTGTCCGAAACATCATGCGGCAAGTCTGACACCAACAGTGGCTAAAGTATCGGTCGGTGCAGCAGAGATGATGCCGATTATTAGTGTTACGAATTTGGCACGTACGCTCACGCAAATCAAAAATGCCGGGGTATTTGTGTTTGGTACGGCTCTTAATGCGGATGCCAAACCTATTCATGCTGCTGATCTGACTGGCAAAACAGCCATTATCATGGGTTCAGAAGGTGAGGGGATGCGTCGCCTGACTATGGAGAGCTGTGATGAGCTGGTGTATATTCCGATGTCAGGAAATGAGCATGGCAACCTTCAAAGTCTAAATGTGAGTGTTGCCACTGGTATGGCGCTGTATGAAGTCAATCGACAGCGTACTTTAGCTGTTGGGCAAGCTTAAGATAGTCTTGGTGTAATGGCGCTAGTTGCACATACAGAGCCGCAAGATCACTTTCGTTGAGCACCACATCATCTGCATGACGATTACGCTCTTCGCGGCTCAGCTGATTCACCATGATGGCCTTGATTTTTTGTATACTTTGTTCGTCGCGCTGACTGGCACGCGCAATCTGCGTTTCCTCGGTGGCATCCATTACTAAGATACGTTGGCATAAATTGGCAAGCCCTGCTTCTGCTGCTTCAATAAGTAGAGGCGCTGACAATATCACGTAAGGCGAAGTACTGGTAGCCAACTGTGCTTTTGCTGCTTCGCGTATCGCTGGGTGGGTGATTGCTTCTAACTCAATCAATGCCTCAGGATGTGAAAAGACGTGCGTTCTTACTGCCACTCGATCCATTGATCCATCACTATTCAAC
Source organism: Psychrobacter sp. NPDC064578 (assembly GCF_044901245.1). Taxonomy (NCBI): domain Bacteria; kingdom Pseudomonadati; phylum Pseudomonadota; class Gammaproteobacteria; order Moraxellales; family Moraxellaceae; genus Psychrobacter; species Psychrobacter sp. NPDC064578. Next base: position 408,344 of record NZ_JBJDPI010000001.1, on the reverse strand, counting down.
ACCCAATCACCAAATTTTTTCTGGATTTTGTGCAGAGTGGTGCTACCTTTAGCGACGATTTCATGGGCAATCACATCCGCATCGATAATATCAATGCCTTGCTCAGCGAACCAAGCACTCGCAGCGGACTTACCACTACCGATACCACCCGTTAAGCCAACTACTAAGGTTTTACTTTTCTTTTGCGGGGTCTGGGGCTTATGAGAATAAGGTGAAGATGCTTGTTTTGACATAATAATGACTTATCTGCTCGATATAATGACAGTGATGGTTATAAGCTAAGAAAGTATTTTGGTGCCTATTTTAAGATTTGGTGTTTGTTTAAAAAGGAGCGACCGAAATACTTTCTAGAACAATTTAGTAAGTATACATGCCGAGATACCAGTTGACGATATCTGAGCCATATAATAAAGCAACAATACCAGCGATAGCGATATAAGGACCAAAGGCAAACGGCTTGCTTTCACCCTGTTTCTTCATCAAAATAATCCCAACAATTGAGCCTAATAGAGAAGACAATAAAATAATCAATGGCAACATCATGGGCCCAAGCCAAGCACCTAATACTGCCAATAATTTGAAATCTCCCTGCCCCATACCATGCTTTTTAGTGATTAGATAAAATATCTTAACCACTATCCACAATGACAAAAATCCTAGCAATAAGCCCCAAATTGACTGGGTAGGTGAGACAAACCAGCCTTGTGAATTCACTGCTAATCCTAAACCCGCTAATGGAAAGGTCAAGCGATCAGGCAGTAATTGGGTATCAAAATCAATACCAGTTAATGCAACCAGCGTCCATACCAAAATCAGGGCTGACAAGCCAGCTGCAGTTACGCCAAACTGATAAATTACTAACATTGATAGTAGGGCTGTTGCTAGCTCAACCAGTGGATAACGTAGTCCAATCGCAGCTTCACATTCTGAGCAACGGCCACGTAGTATTAACCAGCTAATTAATGGTATGTTTTCGTACCACTTTATTTTGTGGGCGCAATGAGGGCAGCGTGAGGCTGGTCGACTCAAAGTAATCGGCTGGTCAGCTGCTACGATATTTGTTAGGGGCAGAGTGTGTTCGCGAGGCATGTCTGCTTGTTCTGACATAAACTGGCTGCACTCTTGTCGCCAGCTATAAACCATCATCAGCGGAATACGGTGGATCACCACATTTAAAAAACTGCCAACACAAAGACCTAATAGGCCGAATATGCCTAAAGCGATAGGCATATTATCTTGTAATAACTCTATAAATTGCATGAACAAGCTGTCCTTTAGTTAGCTTTTAGCCTACTACTGCGCCCATCTGGAAAATCGGTAAATACATGGCAATCACCAGGCCACCGATCAATACGCCTAAGACTGCCATAATCAAAGGTTCCATCAAGCTGGTCAACCCATCAACAGCGTTATCTACTTCATTTTCATAGTAGACGGCAACTTTGTCTAACATCTCTTCCAAACTACCGGATTCTTCACCAATGCCAACCATTTGAATGGCTAAGCTTGGGAAAAGGTTGGTCGAGCGTATTGAAAACTGTAATTGTTGACCAGTAGAAACATCATTTTTGATTTGCTGAGTGGCATTATAAAATACAACATTATTAGTGGCACCAGCTGTAGAGTCGAGGGCATCAATAAGTGGCACGCCCGCAGCAAAGGTCGTCGATAGTGTACGAGCGAAACGTGCGATAATCGCTTGATAGGCAATATTGCCAAATATTGGTGCTTTTAAAACCGCACGGTCTAAGAAGTCACGGAATTTCTTAGAGCGTTTTTTCGTCTCTGAAAAGCCAATGATAGTACCGCCAATAATAATAATTAAAATAAACCACCATGCTTGCATCCACTCAGACATATTGACAACCATTTGGGTAAAAGCAGGCAGCTCTGCACCAAAAGATTCAAATAAACCAGAAAATACAGGTACTACTTTAATTAGCAGGATGATAGTCACAATAATAGCAACGACGATAACCGCGATAGGGTACTTCATTGCTTTCTTAATTTTGGCTTTAAGTAATTCACTTTTTTCTTTATAGGTAGCAACGCGTTCAAGCATGGTTTCCAGTGCACCTGACTGCTCACCAGAATCGATGAGTGAACAAAACAGATCGTCAAAATAACGTGGGTGCTTGCGTAATGCTGAAGCAAAAGTCCCACCCGCTTCAATGTCCGATTTTATTTGTAATACCAGATCTTTCATACTGGGATTATCAAGTGAGTCAGCAACAATCTCAAAGGATTGGGTCAATGGTACGCCCGCTTTCATCATGGTCGCCATTTGCCGAGAAAAAATAGCAATATCAATAGGTTTGATGGATTTCTTGAAAGTGTAAAGCGGCTTCGGTTTTTTCTTAATACCTTTGACACTGATACCTTGTTTGCGTAAAGTCGCTTTTGCCAACTCTAAGCTACGGCTGGTGGTCTCCCCTTTTACTTTTTGTCCGCGTCGATTCACCCCATCATAGACAAAGTCTAACAGCATGTCGGTCTTCGCTTTTGCCATGTTACTACCCTCAAAGTATTGTCTAATATAGATATTGCAAAGATGTACAACGATGCCTGACTCATTACATAAAAAAGGCATACTTTATTTTAACGTAAAAAACCAGTATAACTCTGTTTTATATTTAAGTATATCTGGTAGAGATTATTGCTGATTTATAAAAGTCCGTACAATTAACGCCCATCATCTCAGTCCTCATATAAATAATGGCATTACTCATATAAGGACAGTTTTAAATTTCCAAACACCCTTTTATCAGTGCATTACTAAAAGCTGTTTTTTCGACAATTCAACATTAAAAAGTAGTTGGTTTAGTCACTTCAAACGTTCCTCTTTAGTGATCAGCAGTGTCTGTATTTTTGTGCGTATGCAACATACGCATAGCCAGTATGTTTACTCAGAAGTGACGCGCATCATTTCTTGAATACTGGTTACGCCTTGTAAAACTTTTAAAATCCCAGAGCGACGCAGGTCTCGGAAGCCATTTTTAAGTGCAGCGTCTTTGATATCTATCGCGTTACCGTCTTCCATGATGATGCGTGAGATATCAGGGCTGACTTTCATGACTTCATAGATACCGACTCGTCCTTTATAACCTTCACGGCATTCATTACAGCCTACTGGCTCGTGAATGATGTTGTCTGGATTGTCCAAATCAGCGTCTGTAAAGCCGAGCTCAAGCAGACTTTGCTTAGGGATGTTAATAGGTTTTTTGCAGTTTTTACACAAACGTCGTGCTAGGCGCTGGGCAATGACCAAGTTCACTGAAGTCGCGATATTAAAGGAGGCCACACCCATGTTACGCAGCCGCGTCAGTGTTTCAGGTGCTGAGTTGGTATGTAGGGTTGAGAGCACCATGTGCCCTGTTTGCGCTGCTTTAATTGCAATTTCAGCAGTTTCAAGGTCACGAATCTCACCAACCATGACAATATCAGGATCTTGGCGTAAAAAAGATTTGAGGGCATTTGCGAAAGTTAGACCCACTTTTGGATTGACGTTGACTTGATTGATCCCCTCCAAGTTAATCTCCACTGGATCTTCAGCAGTGGATATGTTGGTCGCGCCAGTATTTAAAATATTAATACCAGTATAAAGCGACACGGTCTTACCAGAACCAGTTGGTCCCGTGATAAGCAACATACCTTGCGGTTTATGCAGTGCCTCTAAAAACATATCTTTCTGATCAGGTTCATAGCCGAGCGCTTCAATACCCAACATTGCTGAAGAGGGATCCAAAATACGAAGTACAAGTTTTTCGCCAAATAGGGTAGGTAGACAGCTTACTCGAAAGTCGATGGCTTTATCTTTAGATATCTTGAGCTTGATACGTCCATCTTGTGGCACACGGCGCTCTGAAATATCCATCTGCGACATGACTTTTAAACGGGCCGCAATTTTCCCAGCCAGTTGTACAGGTGGATTGGCCATTTTTTGCATCACCCCATCGACACGAAAGCGAACGCGATAGGTTTTTTCATAGGGCTCAAAGTGCAAGTCAGAGGCACCCATACGAATGGCATCAACCAGCATTTTATTGACAAATTTTACAACGGGTGCTTCCTCGACACCATCACTAAGCTTGGTCTCGCCTTCCTCTTCTTCACCTTCATCAAAGCCAACATTTAAATCGCTATCAGAGAAGCTATCAAAATTTTGCATAGCATCAGCGTAAAGACTTTCAATACGCTTTTTTAACTTATCTTCTTCGACGACAATAGTTTCAATAGACAGCCGTGAATTAAAAGCAATAGCGTCAATTGCATCCACACGAGTTGGATCACTCAATGCGACGAATAAACGCTGTCCTCGTTTGAATAGTGGCAACGCATTAAATTTACGAACGATTTTTTCATCTACTAAGTCTTTTGGAATGACATCAATATGTAAGGCATCAAGGTCGAAAAGAGGATCACCAAAAGCTTGTGACAACATCTGCGCAAGATGATAAGCATCTGCCAATTTATTGTCGACTAGGTAGGACACTAGTCCTACTTGTTGCTGTTGCGATTCGGTCTGCGCGATTTTCATATTCGCTTCGCTGACGATACCTTCGCTGATTAGCTGGTGCGCTAAACCACCATATTTGCTCGTGGTGATAGACATTACGACTTCTCCTTAATACCCAATATGCTATATATTTGTCTAAAATCCATATACTTCTGAGAGCCACTTACTATTATAATTTTTAACAAATACCTGCTGTAAGTCATTGTTAGCCTTTGGGCTATTTATTAGTAACAGTCAATGCAGAGATGCTCTTATAAGAGATTTAGCAGAGAAAGCGTTTTAATAGTGTAGGTTATCAGTAGCTTGGTCATTAGATTATTGATAATGTTCTGTTATATATAGACACAATACTATAAAACATTACTTGAGTTTAAAGATTTTATATGGACGATTGAGTGTTTGACCCAAAAAATCATAGCTTGAGACAATGTCTAGGGCATATCCTCAATTTAATAGACTATCCTCTAAATAAGCTGAAAATGGCTGAATTTTGCCAAACATCGTTAAACAGCCTATCAATATCTGCGCTACTTTCCTTGTTTGACAGTAATTTATCTCATTTTTATCATTATTTTTTAGAGTGAGGACACGCCCTAGTCAATATTTGCATTGACTGTCTGTTTTTCTGCTGGCGGCAGCATACTATAGCACTTGAGAATTATTTGTTATACTGGCGCGCATATTAGCCAAATTGGCAAGAATAGATGAAACAAGGTAGATGAGTATGCAAGCTTGGGTAATTGGTAATTGGAAACAAAATCCAGCAACGAGTCACGACGTCGATTTATTGTTGAATAATTTGTTGACTACGATTGATGCTAAAGAGCAAGCCGACACAGAACGGTCAAGTAGTCGCTGTCAGTTGATGGTGGCACCAAGCTGTATTCATCTGGCAGCTGTCAGTGCGCGTTTAGCTGGTAGTTCGATATTGAGTGCAGCGCAAGACGTCAGTGCGCATAGTGCCAGTGTTGGCGCTTATACGGGTGATTGCTCAGCACAGCAAATAGCAGACGCTGGGGCAACTTGGACGATACTGGGTCATTCTGAGCGTCGCCAGTATCATAGCGAGTCTCACGATACGTTATTGCAGAAAGTGACTCACGCACTCACCCAAGGTTTGGGCGTGGTATTTTGTATTGGCGAAACTCAGGCTCAATATGATGATAAGCAAACCCTTGACGTAATTGACACTCAGTTATCAGTAATAAAAGAAGTGATTACTATCCAACCAGATCTCATGTCATCACTATCTAATCGACTGATCATTGCTTATGAGCCAGTGTGGGCGATTGGTACTGGCAAAGTCCCAACCGTGAGCGAAGTCAGTCAAACGCATCAGCATATTAAGCAAACCATCACAGGCTTTGCAGAATCACTAAAGATAATGAGTGTGCTATATGGTGGTAGTGTCAATGCGGACAATGCCGATAGCTTCGCTGCAGATCCTATGATTGATGGGGCATTGGTTGGCGGCGCATCATTAAAGGTAGAGAGTTTTTTGGCAATTGCCAATGCCTTTAGTCGAGCTAAAGACTAGTCAATAAAGATAAAACGTGCATTTCATGGCGGTCTCGATTATAAAATGTCTTTATCAGTTGGCAAAAGTAGGTTTAACAGTGCCCTTGCAATCGTGTACAATGCGCCTTATTTATATAATCGATTTGGCAGCATTACCCGTCAATTGCTATTCCTATTAACCGTAAGATTTATTTTCCGTTATCAGTCGTCATTACGCGGCAAAAGAGGCCACCATGTTTACGTTTATATTAGCCCTGCATATTATCGTGGCGATTGCCATGATCGGCTTGATTTTGATACAGCATGGTAAAGGGGCAGACGCTGGAGCTTCTTTTGGCGCTGGCTCGTCAGGTACGGTCTTTGGTGCGGCAGGAACAGCGAACTTTTTAACGCGTGCGACAGCAGTATTAACAGTGATATTTTTTATCACCAGTATGACGCTAGCCGTTCATGCGCGCAAACAGGCTGAAGATCAGTTCCGTTTAGATGCACCTGTGTCAGCACCACAAACGCCGCGTCCATTGACACAGAATCCTCAATAACTGTACTTTAAAGACACTTGCCTTTACTAGCTGTCTTTAGTCATTGCCTTTTAATTGAGGCAGCTCTTGCTATTTTAAGGCGTTAGATTTACAATGCTTTTCTGTTTTAGCAGTCTGATTCTATCGATGCCTACCTTAAGCATCTATTATGATAGATTAGATGGTAATAGTAGAGCAGTGAAAAATGCGATTGTGGTGGAATGGTAGACACGCCATCTTGAGGGGGTGGTGGCGCAAGCTGTGGGGGTTCAAGTCCCCCCAATCGCACCAAGTTTTTAAAGTTGTAACGTATTAAGTACGGCGTTAGTAATATAGGTAAGAAATTTAGTTTAATTTATTTAAAATAAAGATTGACACTTATATAAAACCCCCATATAATACGCACCATAGATTGATGCGGGGTGGAGCAGTCTGGTAGCTCGTCGGGCTCATAACCCGAAGGTCGTTGGTTCAAATCCAGCCCCCGCTACCACTTTTTATACTGATGTTTTGTACACTAAATTTGTCAGTAACGATTAGCCCACCATTATGTTTGTGGGTTTTTTTGTATCTGACGGTCAGTGGTATCGCGGTATCTATCCTACTTATGCTAAGCTCTAGTTCTATAGAGTGCGATATTATTCGTTATTGGTTGTCACCTGCCGCTATCGGCGCGCTGCTTCTTAAGCACACTATCCTTTATTCCTCACTCCTTTATCGATAGTACTGCTTTGTGAATAATAAAAGCATTGTCTGGCTGAGCTTGATGTTTTTTGTGCTCATCCCTATATAAGCGCATATCATATAAAATAATATGTTTGTGATTTAAGATAATATAATGACTGTGTCTCTTACTAATAAATAAATTCCATGAGTGAGCGACAATTACGCGGTTTACTAAGTACGATAGATACGTGAATAGGAAAAGATAAATAGATTATGAAGCTTTCAACCAAAGTTACAGAACTGACCAATATTATTGCTCCTGCCGTCGCGGCTTGCGATGTGGCATTATGGGGTATCGAGTTTGCACCGCAAGGTAATCGCTCTTTATTACGCATTTATATTGAGGCATTGCCAGAAGAGCAGGCCCAAAATAAACAAGTAACCATTGAAAACTGTGCAGCAGTGAACCATCAAGTGAGCGGTATTCTTGAGGTTCATGATCCGATTGCTGGTGAGTTTATCTTAGAAGTCTCTTCACCAGGTTTCGACCGTGCATTCTTTTCAGATGAGCAGATGCATGCCTATGTTGGTCAAACCGTCAGCTTGCGTTTAATACAAGCGATTGGTGAAGGTGATCAAAAACGCCGCAAAGCGACAGGTACTTTAGATAGTATTGATGCAAATGTCTTAAATCTGACATCAAGCGATGGTCAGCAGTTTGAGATTGCGCTGAGTAATATTGATAAAGCCAATTTGATTTATGAAGATGCCTAAGCTTTTGTACAGCTTGGTTTGATTTGAAAACTTGAAGTAACAAATCATCCATCAGCATTTTAATATCCAAACAGCTTATATAGCTTACGGTGAAAATATAATAGCAATACATAAATTATAAAATTTAAGTCAATTAAAAATGATAGGACAGGTATAGCATGAGTCGTGAAATCTTAACGGTAGTAGAAACTGTCAGTAATGAAAAGGGCTTAAATCCTGAAGATATCTTTGAAGCGATAGAAGACGCTTTGGTGGTATCGACTAAGAAAAAAGTATACACCGAACAGCCAGAAGTGGCAGTACGGGTTGCTATCGACCGTACAACGGGCGATTATGATACTTATCGTTACTGGACAGTGGTTGCAGATGAAGACCATGAAATGCCTGCTTGTCAGCTAGCCATCAGCGATCTTGATCCAGAAGAATGGTCAATCGGCGATGTCAAAGAAGAACAGATTGAATCGATTGAGTTTGGTCGTATTGCTGCGACGCAAGCCAAACAAGTCATCATCCAAAAGATTCGTGAAGCTGAGCGTAATTTAGTAGCAGATGCTTTTGAGCCACGTGTTGGCGAGATGATGTATGGCGAAGTCAAGAAGCAGACCCGTGATGGCTATATCATTGATCTAGGTGACAATGCCGAAGGCTATTTGTCACGTGATCAGATGCTGCCGCGTGAGCAATTACGTGCAAAATCACGTATCAATGCCATTTTGTATCATGTCAACCGTGAAAACCGCGGCGCTCAGTTGTTACTGTCTCGTACTCATCCTGAAATGCTTTCAGCATTGATGCAAAAAGAAGTGCCTGAGATTGCCGAACAAATTATTGAAATCCGCAACGTCGCGCGCTTGCCGGGTACTCGTGCTAAAATAGCTGTGAAAACCAACGATCATCGTATCGATCCAGTTGGCGCTTGTATTGGTATGCGTGGTACACGTATCCAAGCCGTACAGCAGGAGCTTGATGGCGAACGCATTGATGTGGTGGTGTGGTCAGACGATCCAGCACAGTTCATTATCAGTGCTTTAGAGCCAGCTGACGTCAGTAGCATCATCTTGGATGAAGATACGCAAACGGCTGATATTATCTTTAGCACCAATGATCAGTTGGCGCGTGCGATCGGTTCACAAGGTCAAAACGTACGTTTAGCGTCTGAGCTAACGGGTTATAAGCTTAATATGATGCTAGAAGAAGAATATCAGCAGCGTCAACAAAACGAATCTAAAGCCTTTATCGAATTATTCTATGAACGTTTAGAAGTAGATAAAGACTTAGCGCAAGCACTTGTCGATATTGGTTTTACCAGTATTGAAGAAGTGGCTTACGTACCAGTTGAAACCTTTTATGATATTGAAGGTCTAGATGATGAAGCGATTGAGATGATTCAAGAGCGTGCAAAAGAAGTCGTCATCGCTGATGAGCTGGTCAAACAACAGAACATGAAAGAGCCAAGTCAAGAGCTACAAGAGCTTGAAGGTATGACAGTCAATTGGGCCTATAAAATGGCACAAAAAGACATTATTACCGTTGATGATTTGGCAGAACAAGCAGTCTTCGATCTCGAAGATATCGAAGGTTTAGACTCTGAAACCGCAGGAAAACTCATCATGAAAGCTCGGGAATCTTGGTTCAATGAATAAGCGGTAACTGCATATCGCTGTCTTTTAGTGATATGCTATCGATAATAAAGTGCTGGTATGAACGCAGTACCAATACCAGCCTTACCCCAATCATTTGTAGCCAACAACTGAATTGAACATATAGCAAATAATAGACAGTAGGTGATAATAAATGGCAGATAAGACCGTCAAAGAACTGGCAGATATGGTAGGCAAAACCGCAAGTGCTGTACAACAGCAATTGGTAGATGCTGGACTGCCTGCTCGTGCAGAGGGTGACCTAGTCACTGAGCTTGAGCAAGAGAAGTTGGTGACGTATTTAAAGCAAAGTCATGGTCAGCAAGAAAAGCGTCGTATTAGTCTTAAATCTAAGACAACTAGCACTGCGCGCGTGACCGGCTCTTCAGGTAAATCTAAGAGCGTCAATGTGGAAGTGCGTAAAAAGAAAGTATTTGAAAAGCCTGATCCAGAAAAAATGGCTGAAGAGTTGGCTGCGCGTGAGCAAGCGATGATTGAGTCGCAAGAACGTGCTGCTAAAGATGCTGAAGAGCGTGCTGCTACCAAGAAGAAATCTGAAGAACGTCAAGCTGCAACCTTGGCGGCAATGCGTGCAAGCTTAGGCTCTAGCAAAAAGTCAGATGATAAAAACGACGATATCTCAACCTCAGTGGTTGTGAAAAAAGGTGGCAAAACCACTGTCGAAGTAAAACCTAAAGACCAACCGAAGAAAAAAATTGCAGCGACGAAACCGAAAGTTGAAACGGCGGTTGAGCGTAAAGCGCGCGAAATGCGTGAGAAAGAAGAAGCTCGTTTACGTGAAATCGAAACAGAAACACGCCGCGCTCAAGCTGAAGAAGCACAGAAACGTACGCTTGAACAAATGCGTAAAATGGCTGGAAAATATACAGATCAGCCTGCATCTGAAGTTCGTAAAGATGAGCCACTAGCAGAAGGTTTGGTTGGTGATGCCTTAGAAGAATCGTTTGAAAAAGAACGTCGTGAAATCAAGCGTGGCACCAGTAGTACTAGTGCTCGTGGCCGTGGTCGTCGTAAGAATCAAGATGAGCGTGAAATCAAAAACCGTAAAAACGGTTTGCGTTCAACGCAAGCATCACAGCATAAGTTCGAAAAACCTGTTGAAAAAATTGTTTACGATGTTGAGATTAGTGAACAAATTACAGTTGCAGATCTTGCTCAACGTATGGCAGTTAAAGCGCGCGAAGTCACCAAATTGCTTATGAAAATGGGTGAGATGGCTCGTGAGTCAGATACGATTGATCAAGCGACAGCAAGTTTACTCGTCGAAGAGATGGGTCACAATCCAGTACTGGTCAGTGATACTAAGGTTGAAGACGATCTACAAGACGCCGTTGATGAGCGTAGCAGTAACGTTCAAACTCGTCCGCCAGTAGTCACGATCATGGGTCACGTCGATCACGGTAAGACATCATTACTTGATAAAATTCGTGAAACAAAAGTGGCAACTGGTGAAGCGGGTGGTATTACTCAGCATATCGGTGCTTATCACGTTAAAACCGATCGTGGTGTGATTACCTTCCTTGATACTCCAGGTCACGCGGCCTTTAGTGCTATGCGTTCACGCGGTGCACAGGCGACTGATATTGTTGTGTTAGTTGTTGCCGCTGATGATGGTATGATGCCGCAAACAGCAGAAGCTATTGATCATGCTCGTGCTGCTGGTACGCCAATTATCGTTGCAATTAATAAAATGGATAAGCCAAGCGCTGATCCAGATCGCGTCCTTAATGAATTGACTGCTAAAGAAGTCGTTTCAGAAGAGTGGGGCGGCGATACCCCAATGGCTCGCATCTCAGCCAAAACCGGCGATGGTATTGATGAGCTGCTAGAACTTATTAGCCTACAAGCTGAACTAATGGAGCTAGAAGCACCGTTAGATGGCGCTGCTCAAGGTGTGGTCATTGAATCAAGACTTGAAAAAGGGCGCGGTCCGGTTGTTAGTGTCTTGGTTAAAAAAGGCACATTGAAGCAAGGTGACTTGGTCTTGGCTGGCGAGCATTATGGTAAAGTTCGTGCGATGACTGATGAACATGGTAAGCGTATTCAATCAGCGGGTCCTTCTATCCCTGTGGAAATTTTAGGCCTACCTGAAACGCCAGCAGCTGGCAGCGAGTTCTTAGTCTTAACCGACGAGAAAAAAGCTCGCGAAGTGGCAGAGTTTAGAAGTAACCGTGAGCGTGAGCGTCAACTTGAACGTCAGAATGCCATGCGTTTAGAAAGCATGTTTGATCAGATGGAACAAGGTGATGTGTCATTCTTGAATATCGTATTGAAAACGGATGTTCGTGGTTCGCTTGAAGCACTGCTTTCTGCATTGAATGAGCTATCAACTGATGAAGTTAAAGTCAGAGTAATTAGCTCAGGCGTCGGTCCTATCTCTGAATCTGATGTGACACTTGCAGAATCTAGCGAAGCGGTATTGTTAGGTTTCAACGTTCGTGCTGATGCGACCGCACGTCGCAAAGCGGACGCCGCCAATATGGATATCCGTTATTACAGCGTTATCTATGGTTTGATTGATGATGTGAAAGCAGCTATGAGTGGTATGCTTGCGCCAGAACATCGTGAGAAAATCCTTGGTGTTGCAGACGTTCGTGAAGTATTCCGTTCTAGTAAGTTCGGTGCTGCTGCTGGTTGTATGGTGGTTGAAGGTACAATTTATCGCAACAAACCTATCCGCGTATTGCGTGATGACCAAGTTATCTTTACCGGTCAATTGCAATCATTGCGTCGCTATAAAGAAGACGTTAATGAAGTACGTACTGGCATGGAATGCGGTATGGCTGTTCGTGGCTATGATGTCGAAGCTGGCGATAAGATCGAAGTCTTTGAAATCCAAGAGTTTGCACGTACTATCTAACGTTACAGTTCGATAGCAGGATATCTAATCATGCAATATGCTTAATCAGCTGAGCAGATTAGTATCTTCTTAATATCTAGCTGTACTTAGGCCTAACAGGTACATCCTGCTAGGCCTTTTTTACCAACTATTAGTCCTAAACTTTGTTAATAAGCCAATATATCAATCAGTGAAAATAAGCCATATTAAAGTAAGGTAACAATATGAACCAACGTCTACAACGCTTAGCCGACCAAATTCAACGTGAGCTTGCTGTTCTCATCCGTGATGCAGTCAATGACCCTCGTTTAACTGGTTTTGTCACTATTTCCAGTGTCAAGGTTAGTCCTGACTTAGGATATGCTGATGTCTATGTCACCATCATGGAGCCTGAGCTTAATGATTCCATGAATAAGACCAATCATGAAGAGAGTATCAAAGTACTTAATAAAGCGGCGGGCTTTTTGCGTACTGAATTGAGCCATAGTCTCAAAACACGTACCACACCACGCTTACGTTTTCATTATGACGAAGTGACTGCTCGTGGTAATTACATGATGGATTTAATCAGTAAAGCAGTTATTAAGACTGAAGAAAATGAGTCTGACGAGCAAGAAAACGAAGAGTAGAAGGGTAAAAGTCGTTATGTCTATCGCATCTACGCAAGCGGATAAAAAGTCTAGTAATCACCCTAACAAGATTAAAGTCTCGGGTGTTATTTTAGTTGATAAACCCAAAGGCATGACTTCTCAGCAAGTGGTGTCAAAGGTGAAGTATCTTTTTAAGTCGCCAAATCATGACAGTAAAAAAGCGGGGCATACAGGGACACTTGATCCAATGGCAACCGGTCTATTGCCGATTTGTATGGGTGAAGCGACGAAATTTAGTCATTATCAGCTAGATGCGGACAAATCCTATCAAGCAACTATTTTACTTGGTGGTCAAACTGATACTGGTGATGCCGATGGACGAATAACTGCTAAGGCACCCATTCCAAAATTTGATGATGTACTTTTAGACAAAGTCGCCCAGCAGTTTTTAGGTGCCCAGCAGCAGATACCGCCGATGTATTCTGCACTAAAAAAAGATGGCAAAAAACTCTATGAGTATGCTCGTGCGGGGATCGAGGTAGAACGAGCACCTAGAGATATTGTAATCAAGGCCATTGATTTAAAAGCGCTTGATCATGAGCAAATTCAATTGACAGTGACCTGTACTAAAGGTACTTATGTGCGTGTACTCGGTGAAGACATCGCCAAAGCGATGGGTACATTAGGGCATTTGACTGCATTACGCCGTACGCAGGTTGGTGATTTTAAAATCAATGATGCGATTACTTTGTCAGACTTGGAAGCATTAGCGTTTGATAACAGGCAAGAGCAATTGATGCCGGTAGATGCTTGCATTAATATTGAAGCTGAGATGGTATTGACGGTTGAGCAGTGTGAGCGTATACACATGGGTCAACGTTTGAATGTATTTGAGCAACTGACAGACAGTCTGCGCGACTATATTTCAACTAGTATCAGCCATCAGTCGTCTGTGTCAGAAAACAACGATATTCAACTAGATAGTGATATGGTTAGTAGTGAAGATGACCAACAACCCCTGATCCATGAGATTCCAGCTGATATTCGTTTGATAAATCAGCAAGGTCAGTTTCTTGGATTGGGTGCCGTAAGTCTCAACGGTAGATTGCAGCCTAAAAAATTGATCCAGCGTTAATGTTACGGTTCTTATATAACCCTCGTTTAAACACGATTTAGCTTACTAATAGTTTACACTAATCACATATCCTCACATTTTATTGCAGGTTTCACCTATGGTGGAACCTGTTTTTTTTGTACTTTAGATCTACCGGATAGGAAGTCTGGATAGAAAAATAAATCGAACTAAGACTCTAAGAATAAGAACATAAAAAAATAATAAGATAAAAAGTCATATATCAAAAATAAAAACTAGGTTCGAAAGAGAATATTTAATATGAACAAGATGGGTCAGAGGAAGACTATACAGCCAATAATAACAACAACTCATAAAAATAAAGTATGAATAATAAAACAACTAAAAGAAAATCACTCATAACGAAAAAAGGAATATCATGAAAACCATCGCTTTTTTACTACACAATAACTTCGAGCAAGCAGAATACGAAGAGGTTAATAACCAACTCAAAGATAAAGGTTACAAGACACTTCTTATAACCACAAATAAAGAAAAAGAAGTGCAAGCCATGCAGCAAGATGTAGACAAAGGCGACACCTTTATTGCTGATATTTTTGCAAAAGACGCAAGCATTTCTGATTATGATGCGTTGGTACTACCAGGTGGTACTGTCAATGCGGATACGATTCGTGGCAATGAAGAGGCTCATAGTATTATCAATGCTATCAATGATGCAGGCAAGCCATTAGCTGTCATTTGCCATGCTCCTTGGGCACTTATCAATACAGGTATTGCCAAAGGTAAAACGCTCACTGCTTATCATACGCTGCAGATAGATTTAGAAAACGCTGGTGCAAAATTTGTAGATCAAACAGTACAGGTAGACGGTAATTTGATTACCTCACGTAATCCAGATGATATCAGCAATTTCGTTGATGCTATTGATAAGGCATTATCTTAATTTTTCTACCCACTTACTGAGTAATTAATTACTTATATTTCTTAAATATTCACAACCGTAACTGAGGAAAATATTATGTCAAACTCTAATCCAAACGATACCAAGCTTGAGCAACAACGTTCTGAATCAGCAACTGCAGCGCTTAAAAGCCAAACTGAGAACAATCATACTGAAGATAGTGAAGCGGCAGCAGATCGTATTGCGGACAACCTAGGAAATGCTAAAGAAGACAAGTAGAGTATGTAAAATGTCATCCATAATAGGGTGACACTGATATATTTGCTTATCATCTCAATATCAATGATGACATTTGCATCTCAATGTAAAAAGTATAAAACAGCTACTTCAAAAAATAATAATTCAGGAGCTAATATGAGTAATTCATTGAATAACATGAATGAGCAAGAAAAAGAGATTGAAAGGCTTGCAGAAGATATCAATCCTAGCGAGCATGCTACTTCTGCTAGTTTAGCAGAAGTTACCACAGCTGCACCGCTTGAAGATGATGAGCTAGGCGGTAACGCGACGGAAGATGACGTCAAGAAATAAGCAAATTCTATTGCCTATTGACGGATGATTTAACTATAAAAAATAAATCTGACTTTACAAGTATTATGAAAAACTGCTGCTAGTTCAGCAGTTTTTTGTTATAATCACCGTCACATTTACATTAGGTTGAGATCAGACATTGTGCTTCATATGCTGTCCAAAACGGATAGTTATATTAAGTGGTCTCTCATCGCAGCTTATTCTAAATGGTCGTTATGACTCATTAGCTTGTCGTACACTAGGTCAACTCTAGTAATGCAGGGTTGTCCTGAATGATGTGCAGGCTATTTTATTTACTATTCTACTGCTTTAGATCTTACTCAAATTCGAGAATGTCTTAAAGCTTTTAGCATTGCCGGAGATATTTATGCTAACTAATACCGATCGCGAACAAATCATTGCTCAATACCAACGTGGCGAAAATGACACTGGCTCTCCAGAAGTTCAAGTAGCACTATTGAGTGCTCGTATCAACGATTTGCAGAACCATTTTAAAGCACATAAAGCTGATCATCATAGCCGTCGCGGTCTTATCCGTATGGTTAACACGCGTCGTAAATTGCTTGATTACCTAAAAGGTAAAGATCTTGGTCGTTACACCACGCTTATCAGCCAGTTAGGTCTACGTCGTTAATCTAACGACAATAGTACGAGTGGATGCTAAAATAAAAGAAGCCATCATATGGTGCTATTTTAGAATTTTTGCTGAATCGCTTGGAACTTGCTTGTTGTTATCGATAAAATAGATTTTTCTAAAAACGGTGTGGAATAGTTTCACGCCGTTTTTTTATGCTTATTCATTTTCAAGATTGACTTTGGATAGCATTGGTTATAAAGACCAATTCAAAGTAGGTAATAGAAGTTTTCGTAAAAACAGTAAGACTAGAGCATAGAGCTAAGTGTTTTCTATCGATAATTGCTGTGTTCCGCAATTCATTGGTCAATGGCTATAAATCACTGTAAAATAATGCCTTGTGAGTTTGATAGTATATCTACTACATATATGGTGACTATTTATAAAATACCCGTTTCTTAGCTTATAGAATAGCTAGCTGCGCTAATATCCAACTCTCAAAAGCGCAGAAAAATAGCCTATAGGGTTTTTAGCACCGAAGTCTTTTGACTTAAGGTCTTTTTGATAGTATTTATAGTAAAGCCAAAATTGAATGACCAAATATACACAATAGTACGATGTTTAGCACCGATAGGCATATGGAATAACTAGGTAATGTTATTGGCACTGGTTGAGATGATTTCTGAGAGAAAGACTGTCAATTATTAGTCATATACACTAGTAGTCACATACACAGAATTTTAATGAAAAATATCAGCTTTTTATAATGCTGATATTACTTTCGTCAGTCAACATTAGGAAGATTATATGACAATGTTTAACACCATTAAGCGTGAATTTCAGTATGGCAACCAACAGGTTGTGATCGAGACAGGTCGTATTGCTCGTCAAGCAAACTCTATCTTAGTACACATGGGCGGCGTTACGGTACTTGTCGCAGCAGTAGTAAAATCAGAGGCTAAAGAAGGTCAAAACTTCTTTCCGCTAACGGTCAACTATCAAGAAAAAATGTATGCAGCGGGCAAAATCCCAGGTGCCTATGGCAAACGTGAAGGTCGTGCAAGCGAGTTCGAAACCCTAACCTCACGCTTGATTGACCGCCCGATTCGTCCGCTATTCCCTGAAGGTTATGTTAACGAAATTCAAATTACGGCAACGGTTGTTTCATCAGATAAAACTCAGTCTGCAGATATTGCTGCCCTAATCGGTGCTTCAGCGGCATTGGCCATCTCTGATGCGCCATTCAATGGTCCTGTCGCAGCGGCACGTGTTGGCTTTATCAACGGCGAGTACATCCTGAACCCAACGATTGAGCAGCTTAAAGAGAGCGATCTTGACTTGGTTGTGGCTGGTACGAAGTCTGCGGTACTAATGGTTGAATCTGAAGCAGCAGAGCTGTCAGAAGATCAGATGCTAGGCGCGGTACTATATGGTCATCAGCAACAGCAAATCGTTATTGATAACATTGCTTCAATGGCAGAAGAAATCGGTACTGCTAAGCAGCAGTATACTGCCCCTGAGCGTGATCAAGCGCTTACTAGCAGCATGAAAGAGCAGTTTGGCGAGCAAGTTGCTGACGCTTATACGATTACTGATAAGCAAGCTCGTTATACTAAGCTTGATGAAATCAAGCAATCAATTATCGATACGCTCGCTGGTGATGCTGAGTCGGAAACTTACGCTGATACGGTATCTGAGCTTAAAGAAATTTATAACGATCTTAAATATCGTACGGTTCGTGACAATATCTTGTCAGGCAAGCCGCGTATTGATGGTCGTGATCTTGAGACTGTTCGTGCCCTTGACGTACAAGTTGGTGTATTGCCATACACGCATGGTTCAGCATTGTTCACACGCGGTGAAACGCAAGCATTGGTTACGACCACGCTTGGTAACAGCCGTGATGTCAACATGATTGACTCACTAGGTGGTACGATTCGTGACCATTTTATGCTGCATTACAACTTCCCGCATTTCTCAGTTGGCGAAACAGGTCGTGAAGGTATTCCAAAACGTCGTGAAATCGGTCATGGTCGTCTAGCTCGCCGCGGTGTACAAGCGATGCTACCGGATAGCGAACGCTTCCCGTATGTCATCCGTGTGGTATCAGAGATTACTGAGTCAAACGGTTCATCTTCTATGGCGTCTGTTTGTGGTGCAAGTTTGGCATTGATGGATGCTGGTGTTCCAATAAAAGCACCAGTTGCTGGTATCGCCATGGGTTTGGTTAAAGAAGGCGAGCGTTTCGCTGTACTGTCAGACATCTTAGGTGATGAAGATCATCTTGGCGATATGGATTTTAAAGTTGCTGGTTCTAAAGATGGTATTACTGCGCTGCAGATGGACATCAAAATCGAAGGTATTACGCCTGACATCATGGAACAAGCGCTTAAGCAAGCCCATGCTGGTCGTATCCATATTTTGGACGCGATGAATAAAGTATTGCCTGAGAGCCGTACTGAAATCAATGCTCATGCACCAAACTATGCGGTTATCGAAATCAATCCGGATAAAATCCGTGACGTAATCGGTAAAGGCGGCGCGATGATTCGTCAGTTAACTGAAGAGACTGGTGCAGTTATCGATATCGATGATGGCGGCACGATTCGTATCTTTGGTGAAAACAAAGCGGCAACTAAAGCAGCTATCGGTAGAATCGAAGCGTTGACTGCAGAAGTTGAAGTGGGCAAAACTTATGAAGGTACGGTTGCTCGTATCGTTGATTTTGGCGCGTTTATTAACGTCTTGCCAAACACTGATGGCTTGGTACACATCTCACAAATCGCTGAAGAGCGCGTTGAGAATGTTTCTGACTACCTAAAAGAAGGTCAAATCGTTAAAGTCTTCGTCCAAGACGTCGATAACCGTGGTCGTATTAAATTGACTATGAAAGGTATCGAGCAAAGCTAATCGATATCTAATGTAGTCAACATATAAAAACTGCTTTAAGTCTCTCGTCATGAGTGCTTAAGGCGGTTTTTTTTATGGGTGTAAAATCTTGTTTTCAGTAGAATATCTTATTAAAGTAACTGGCCTATATCAAAGTGATTGGTCTATATTAAAGTCTTTAGGAAGGTGAATATCGATTCGAACTTTAGGCAAATCTTGTAGGTGCTGTAAGAGTAACGGTAAGATATCAGCGTGCCAGTCTAACGCAAGTGAGCCTGTGTTTGCTAAATTAGCTGCGTTAGAAACGTTGGCTGTCTCATTTCGTGAGTGGTTATGAATAAGTGGACGTGCCAGTAGGGCAATTCTACGAATACCTTGATAACGGATGAGCGGGATAAGCTGCTCAGATAAATCATTCAACGCGGCAATCAACCATTGTGACCGTGTGGGGTGGTAAGGATGATTTGATACCACAAGATTAGCGATATAACTGGGCTGATTGCCATTACTGCTGATGCTTAAACCAGCTTGCTCAAGCGCACGTTTATGCAGTAAGCAACTACCTACACGTAAACTGCCATCACGGCATGCGCGATAGTAACGTTGATAATTATCAGCAAATAAAGTCTTAGCTTTTGTGAGAACAGGGTCTAAAAGAATCCCTGCAGTATTGACTGGTAGAATAAGCAGCTGCGCGCTACTATTTAAGATAGGGGCGTGGGTAAGTTGCAAAGTCGCCATTGTCAGCCCCTTGATAAAAGTCTAAATAATGAGCTACTGTTTGTCGCCGTTTGTCTCGGCTTCTAATTGCGCTATTTGTTGTTCAAGTAGGGTGATTTGCTCTGCTTTCATATCAGTTAATTGCTTGTTCATCGTCAGTTGTTCAGCAGCCAGTTTTTCTTGTTCGGCTAAGCGCTTACGCTCGTCTTCTAAGCGATCTATTTCTTCTTTAGCAAGACTATCTGTTTCTGGCAAAGCCGCATTTAAGATCGCATCAGCATTAGGTATTTGATTAACTGTAGTTGTCTCATTAGTATTTGACGTTAAGTCACTATTGTTTAAACTATTGTCATTATTACCTAAGGACGTAGCATCTAATTGAGTAGCGCTATCTTGTTCGGTCGTCGATGGTGTACTTTCGATAGGCGCAGTATTAGTGTCTATCGAATTGTTTTTCCAGACCAAGTAGCCAATCAGTAATGCCGCTAATATAATAATTGACCACCATTTCTGGCGTGACTTAGTGGGCTTTTTTTTCAGTGATTTGGTTGACAGAGGACGCATTTTTTGGCTTTTCATACTATAGTCGATTTATGTTAGAAATATAAGTAGCCATACTATAGCAAACTCAAAATAAAAAGCCTATCTATTGCTAGATAGGCTGGTAGCTATTAAGACTTAACGCTTAATATTTAAGGTTTGAATTTTACTGTGCCGCTGGTACCAGTAGCCATAGCATCACGTATAAGCTGATCTTCGGCATGGTTTTTGGCACTGATGGCATCAGGGTCAGGGCGATGTTCGCTATGTCCACATAATGTGCATTCAATATACTCATCAGGTTCTGGAGTGACGACGTTGATTTGTACCACCGCATCCATCGCTTGACACTTAGGGCAGCGAACACCAGATAAAAACTGCCGCTTTGGTCGCGTTGATTGATAGCGCATTTAGATAACCTCGTGCGTCGTTTGGGCATTGCTTTCAATATTGGCAGCATCGTCATTTTTAGCGTTATCAAAACCGCTATGACGTAATAAAGCATCGATGCTAGCACTACGACCACGGAAATTTTCAAAGTTGGTCTTGGCAGGGAAACTACCACCGACTGATAAGATGGTTTCACGGAAGGCTTTACCAGTGACTGGGTTAAAAATACCTTCTTCTTCAAACTTGCTAAAGGCATCTGCCGATAGCAACTCTGCCCACTTATACGAGTAATAACCTGCCGCATAGCCGCCTGCAAAGATATGACTAAAGCCGTTGGCAAAACGGTTGTAGTCAGGTGTCTGCATGATAGCAATGTCGTCTCGAACGGTATTTAGCGTGGCTAATATACCGTCATAATCTAGCGCTGGCGTCTGCGCATGAATCAATAAGTCAAACAGTGCGAATTCGATTTGACGTAGGGTTTGCATGCCGCTTTGGAAATTCTTCACCGCCAATAACGCTGCAAGTTTGTCTTTTGGTAATGGCGCGCTGGTTTCGACATGACTGCTAATCAGCGCTATACCTTCGGCATCCCATGCCCAGTTTTCCATAAATTGACTGGGCAACTCGACTGCGTCCCACTCAACGCCATTGACACCAGCGACATCACCGACTGTCACTTGGGTTAATAAATGATGTAGGCCGTGACCAAACTCATGGAATAGAGTCAATACTTCATCATGCGTCAATAAGCTTGGTTTGCCATCGAGGGCAGGGGTAAAGTTACCCACCATAAAGCAAACGGGTAGCTGCTGATGATTTTTTTCATCGTAGGTATAACGCGACTGAAAACCACTCATCCAAGCGCCGCCGCGTTTACCACTACGAGCAAATAAGTCAAAGTAAAAGCCACCAAGCACGTTATCATCAGCATCAAACAACTGATAAAAGCTGACATCGTCGTGCCAGCGTGATACGGATTCACTTTGCTCTTGGACTTTGATACCGTACAAACGCTCAACGATGGCAAATAATCCGCTAATTACTTTTGGTAAGGGAAAGTACGGGCGAATCTCTTCTTGCGATAAGCTGAACTCGCTTTGTTTTACTTTTTCGGCGATATAAGCACTGTCCCACGCCTGTAACTCCTCAATACCATAATCCTGCGCATACTTTTGCAACTGGGCCAAGTCTTGATTAGCCGCTGGAGTTGCTTGCGTGGCCAAACTCCGTAAAAAGGTTTCTACTTCTGCCACGTTATCTGCCATTTTAGTCGATAGTGAGACTTCTGCATAATTGTCAAAACCTAATAGCTTGGCTTTTTGCTCACGTAATTGCAGGATTTGACTCATGATATCGGCGTTATTTAGCGACTCACCTTTGGCATTGGTATGCGCATCAAACTCAGAAGCACGCGTGACATAAGCGCGGTATAGGGTCTCGCGTAGTTCGCGGTCATCCGCATGGGTCATGATGGCAAGATAAACAGGGATGTTTAAGCTTGCAACGTAGTAAGGACTTGGCAACGCATCGACTTCTACTTGCGTAAGAGTACCGTTGGCAAGCGCCCGAGCTTTATACTGTTCGCCAGCATCTGCGAGTAGCGCCAGTCCACTTTCTGTTAGACCTGCTAATTGCTCTTGCTGCAGCGGTAAGGCATAAGCTTGGGTGGCGTCTAATACATTGTCTGAAAAGGTCGCTGATAAGGTAGAAAGCTGACTTTGAATAGCCGCAAATTTTTCTTGTTCATCTTTTGGTAATGCGACACCTGACAGCTCAAAACTGCGTAGCGCAAGCTCAATAGCCCGCGCTCGTGCAGGCTCAAGCGCCGCAAAAAATGCTGTGTCATTGACGATAGTTTGATAACGATTAAATAGCGGCTGATGCTGTCCCACACGTGTGCCATAAGCCGATAGTGTGGGTAGCAGTTCATGATGGACATGACGAATGTCATCATTGCTCATGACGCTATTCAGGTGCGATAAAATGCCCCAACTGCGATCCAATGCCAGATTAATATGATCAAAAGTCATAATATCAGCCAGCGCTTGCTCAGCACTGATATTAGCAGCGCTGTTATGGTTATCAGCATCTGCGCTCATCTCATCTAAAAATGTATTGGCTGCATCGATGGCACTGATGACATGGCTTTGTAAGGTACTTGGCGAAACGTTGTCAAAATCGACAAGGCGTAAATCTGCAGGAAGGGTTTTCATAAAAGTATCCGATATCTGATCGTAGTGAATGAATTATTATTGAGTAAACGTCGCTTTATATAAGAGATTGGCTTGCCGTGACATTTAGAACATTATTAGCTTTGTGTTATTTTTCTTTTTTTGCTGTCTTATCGATAAGCTATATAAAAGATGGGTTCGTTTGACGAAAATACAACCTAATTATTGACTATATAAAGTATGAGGCGAGAAGATAGTGACTATTAAACGGGTTTAAAGTCGATCCGTCAGGCTTTTAGAACAATACAGAGTGTTCTACTTACAAAGCGCTATCATTTGCTTGCAAATTAACCCTACAGCGAGTGAGGTTTTACTGCTAGCATCAAGGCAATGGAATAGAAAGATTAAGCACTATTGATAGCAAAAACTATGAATCAGTTGATTAACAGTAAAAATCATAATGTTAAAAGTAAATGATAATAAAACAAGGAGCAATAAATGAAAGCGACTCTCAAAAGTTTACGTGAAACCAAAGCCAATCCTGCGGTTAGTATCTTTGTTAAGACTCATCGCGAGCATCCTGCTAATGATCAAGATCCCATTGCCCTGAAGAACCAATTAAAAGTGGCTGAAGAACGCTTAACCAACGAATACGATAAGCGCACAGCGACTACCATACTCGATAAGATTCATGATAAAACCAAAGAGCTAAATCACAACTTAAATCTTGATACCTTGGCTATTTTTGCTAGTACTGAGGATGTGCAAGTTATCCGTATGCCGATTGACACCACGGAGCGTGTGGTGATTTCACATCGTTTTGCGACTCGAGATTTGGTGCGTGATATGGCAAGCGCGGTGCATTATTACACCTTGGTGCTCACTCGTGATAATGCCCGCTTGATTGAAGCGTCTAATGATCGCGTGGTGAGAGAGTTCGATAAGGACGATGACTTGCAAAAAAACATGGATAATATTCCATTTCCTATTGAAAACAACGGTCTATATACGACAGGCGATGGTGGATCGGATCGCTCGTCTAATAATGAAAGCAGCTATCTAAAAGAGTTTTTTAATCAGGTTGATAAAAGCGTACAAGAGTTGTGGGGTGAGCATAAAATGCCTTTGGTAGTAGTTGGCGATGCTAAAAATATCGGCTACTATAAAGAAGTTTGTGATCGTCCAGACAACATCATTGCCACAGTGTCAAATGCGACCAATCTAGAAGATGGTAGTGCTCAGCATATTATCAATAGTGTGCAAGAGGCGGTGGAAGGCTATCGTACATCATTGCATCAAGCTGCCATGGGTGAGATTGATAAAGCACGCGGTGCCAATATGTTGCAAACAGATCTACAAGAAGTCTACCGCAGTGCCTTCCAAGGTGCAGGCGAGACGCTTTATGTCCGTCGTGGTTATATACAATCAGCCAAAATTGATGAAAAGGCACAGACTTTGAGTCTTGCAGATGATGCGGCTTCAGAAGGCGTTACTGATGATGCCATTGGTGAAATCATTGAGCATGTCATTCATAATGGTGGCGAAGCAGTATTTATGCCACAAGATATTATGGGTGAAGATCAACCAATTGCTTTGGTGACACGCTATTAATTGCTAGATAGTGGCTATTGATGACAATCCTTTGCGAATTCGCCATTGATAGAAGATAGGTATAGTATGGGAGCATTGGTTCGATAAGAATCAATGCTCTTTTTACATTGATGATATATTAAGCCTTTATCTAAAACTTATACTTGATTGCCTTAGGTTGTTAAATGATGCTAAATAACATACCAAATACTCTTATGCAATTTAGCGTCACAGCAATGATAGCCTTTAGCTCCAGTCTCAGTATGGCAGAGACAGATGTGAATAATATATCTGTGAGCCATCTATCATGGGGTCAATTGCCGCCTTCTATTCAAAACTATTATCAAATAAACTCTAAAAAAAATAAAATGAGGTTCAAGACCAAAGATATTGTTGCTATTCGTTCTTGGATTGGCACAGTAGGAGAACAATATTTAGTTCAATTACAGCGTTTCAATTCAACCAATAGCCCTGACGAGCCAGCAGGAGAGGTCTTCACGCATTTATATGTTATAGATGAACAAGAGGCTTTACGAGTATGGCAAATATATGACTATGTACCCTGCGATGGGTTAGATGTAATCGCAGAATTCGCTAAAAACACCGCCGTAGTGACTGATATTAATAATAACGGTATTGTCGAAGTGAGTGTGCCTTATTATCTCGGTTGTCGTGGTGACGTAAGTTATGATGAGATGAAAGTAATCATGTACGAAGGGCAGCAAAAATTCGCCATCCGTGGTAACTCTGCAATTTGTAACGCCAAGATAGGTCAGCCAGTAGACGCTACTGGTTATTATGGTGGCGACTATAAGGTTGATGAAAAATTACTACAGCAATCAGCGCTATCAGCTTCTCAAAAATCAGTATTTAGGCGTCACTTGCAATCAGTGTGGCGAGATAATCAATGTTCCATTTATTTTAAGTATGATGACTAATTTTATGACTACCACAACCTCTTTTGTGCTAACCAGCTATAACATTCATAAAGGCATGTCGCCGATGAATCGCCAAGTTAAAATACAAGGTATCGCCCAAGCGCTTGATATTATTGGCTCCGATGTACTGTGTCTCCAAGAAGTGCAAGGTCAGAATCTTAAGCGCAATATGCAATACAACGAATATCCTGATCAATCGCAACATGAATGGTTTGGGGAGTATTTACAGCTGCAAAATAGCTATGGTAAAAACTCAGAGTATGAAAATGGTCATCATGGCAATGCGGTATTGAGCCGTTTTCCATTGGATCCTAAGCATAACGTCAATATCACCGTTAATAAGCTTGAGCAGCGTGGCGTCTTGCACTGCGAAGTACAACCAGTTGGATGGGATGTACCAGTCGTTGTATTGTGTGCACACCTAAATTTGTTTGAGCGTGATCGCATCAAGCAATATGAAGCCATTGCCAACTATGTTCGTAATGAGATTGCACCTGATCAACCACTAATTTTGGCAGGAGATTTTAATGATTGGAAAAAAATGTCTTGTGATAAGCTGGCTACTAGCTTGGGTATGACCGAAGCTTTCAAGCACTGTCATGGCAAACTGCTGCCAACTTTCCCAGCCAAGCTTCCTGTGCTGAGCTTAGATCGTATTTATGTGCGTAATCTAAGAGTGAAAAATGCCTGGGTGCATACGGGCAAACCATGGTCGACACTGTCTGATCATCTGCCGCTCAGTGCGGAATTGGCACATTTATAAATGATTATTAAATAAGCTTAAGTTATTCACTAAAAATAAAATTGAATGCAAATATAAAGTAATAGATACCTATAAGGATATATAACGATGTCTACTCTTTCTCATAATGTGCTACCAACGACCCAACATGCTGTACTCATACGTGAGTTTGGCGAACCTGAAGTGATGAGCTATCAAGAGGATGTGGCCATTCCTGTGTTAACAGACAATCAGGTGTTGGTCAAAGTTGCTTACGCGGGTATCAATCCTGTCGATTACAAAACGCGTCAAGGCAAAGGCTGGGGCGCTGATGCCATTCAAAAAGACAAGTTTGATAAAAATGAGCCTGCAATTTTGGGGTTTGATATGTCAGGCACTGTGGTCGATAGTCGTAGTGAGCAATTTACTATCGGTACACAGGTCGCTGCCCTGACTTTTCATGGTGGCTGTTATGCAGAGTATGTAGCAGTCGATGCTGACATGCTGGCAAAAGTACCGGATTCTGTCACATTAGAGCAAGCAGGTGCGCTGCCTTGTATTGGACAGACGGCGATACAGTTTGTAGAGTTTGCAGATATTCAAGATGGTGAGCATGTGGTGATAAACGCGCCAGCAGGCGGCGTGGGTCACTTGTTGATTCAGCTGCTCATGGATAAAGTGGCTAAAAACAATATCAAGGTGACCGTCATTTGCTCACCAGAGAAATATGCCAAGCTTGATGAAATAATAGATACCAATCAGCTTACAGGTTGGATTGATTATACCAAAGATGGTGAATTCCCTGAATTAAAGGCAGATGTGCTACTGGATTTGGTCGGTAATGAGGCAGGCGTGCGAGCGCTTAGCGTGCTCAAATCAGGCGGACGCGTGAATGTATTACCAACCATTTGGGTGGATAAACTCAAAGAAGCGGGTAGCCAGAAACAGTTAAAGGTAGCAGGTTATAAGGCGCAGCGTAGTGGTGAAGATATGGCCCGAGTTTTACAGCTCGTTGCAGATGGTAAGCTAACGCTACGTATTCAGCAAACCTATCCACTGTCTGAAGTGGTCGCGGCTCATCATGAGCTGCAAAAAGGTGCTGCTTTTGGCAAGATCGTTTTAAAAGTGAGCTAGAGTATGTGCTTAATCTGAAGGCATGCGACTAAATGGGCTAAAAGTGGTTAAATCTTGCCAGATTGCATCAAATAGCTGGTTAATATTCCGATATTAACCAGCTATTTTTCTTATTTGGCTACCGTTTATCTCATTTTTATCACCATTTTCAAAACGAGGACGCGCTCTAGCTTATATTAAGTTACATTAATTTAATGCGGTAGCACTTTTCGAAACGTGAGGCTGATTCGCCCTGATGTGACAGTTTTAGTTTTTGTAATGGTATGCATCCAAAAATCCTGCGTATCGCCATGCATAACGATAAGCTGACCGGACTCAAGATATAGCTCAACTTTGACGGGCTTGTTCTTTTGTCTAATAGTTTTATGCTTAAAAACAAATTTTCGCCTAGCACCGAGCGATAAAGAAGCAATAATCGGCTGCGCGCCCAGCTCTTTTTCATCGTCGGCATGATAGCCCATACCATCCTCACCAGAGGGATAGTAATTAAGCAAGCAAGAATTAAAATCAACGTTGATGCCACTGCTTGATAACTGCTGCTCAATATGTCGTTTTACGTGCAACATCTGCTTTGTCCATGGAATGGCTCGACGCGTCTGTCCAGAGTAATAATAACTGACATCGTGGTCACCCATCCAGACGATTTGGCGAGTGGTAACATGCGTTTTACCAAACAACGTCACGATGTCAGACTGCCAAGGTAGCTCGGTTAGTAAATTATTATACAGGGCGTTAGCATCATTGATAACTACCCCTAAGTCATTGACCTGACCATCGTAAGGCAACAGATTGTCAGTCGGTGTAGGCGCAAAAAGGTCAGTCATCACTTAGACGGCTCAGCTTATTTATGACTATGATAATGCTCATTGATAACTTGAGCACATAATTCAGGTGCTTCCATCGGCAGTAGATGACCGTAATCTAACAAAGATATCATGCTGTCATCAGGGACGAATTTTTGCCATTGTTGTCGCACTTTATGGTTGATAAACAACGTCGGCTTACCAGTGATAAGTGTATAAGGACAGCTCAATTGCTTGAGGGCGGTATCGATATGTGGCGCGCCGAAATAGTTGGCGAGCTCCTGCTCAGGCGCAAATATCAGCGTGTAACTGCCATTGATATCTTTGGATAAACTTTGCTCTGCAAATACCCGCAAATGCGCATCACTCATTCGTCTATAAGCACGTTGAGCGCGTAAGTTCTCATAATAATCATCGATGCTTGCCCAAGTAGATTGTTTGGTGAGGGTGCTTTTAAACGGTTCGCGGCTGAGCAGAAGCTTACGCGGCAATAGATTATAGAGTCGGGCTTGTGGTTTGGTAAACGTCACAGGCTCTATTAAATAGAGCTGTGAAAACAGATCTGGGCGCTGGGCTGCAGCGATGGCAGTGGCAGTGGCTCCTTGCGAATGACCAATACCAACGATGGGTTTGTCTTGCGTTTTTTCTAAAAATTCAATAAGTATCTCAGCATCCTGCTCGCGCGTAAGACGACGGCGCTGCGGCTTGTCATACCAATAGCCACGAAGCGCAAGCGAGCTGATTTTAAAGTCAGTTGCCAGCGCATTTAATAAGGGACTATAAGTACCAACGGTAAAACTATTGCCACCATAAAAGTGTGCTGGCACGCGAGAGGCAGTATTTGATTGTATCGATGGTGTAAGCTGGCTAAGGTTATAGTAGCGCGCTTGTTTTCCACTAATATTAATATTTTTTGCAAATGCTTTCATAATGTACACACCTCCTTGTGTCTGATTTTTAATGAAAATTAAGGGTTGTACTTAGCTGTCTTCACCTAAAAAACCACCACTTTGACGGTGCCACAAGCGAGCATAAACACCGTGTAGATTTAATAATTCATCATGGCTGCCTTGTTCGATAATTTGACCTTTATCCATGACCACCAATCGATCAAGTGCGGCAATGGTAGAGAGACGATGGGCAATCGCAATGACCGTTTTACCTGTCATAATGTCATTCAGGCTTTCGGTAATGGCAAATTCAATCTCAGAGTCAAGGGCGCTGGTCGCTTCGTCCAATAGTAAGATGGGCGCATTTTTCAGCATAACACGTGAGATGGCGATACGCTGACGTTGACCGCCAGATAGTTTGACGCCGCGCTCACCGACTTGGGTATCAAGTCCTGTATTGCCTTTATCATCATATAAGTCTTTAATAAAGTCCCATGCTTGCGCTTGCTTGGCAGCGGTAATAATTTCTTCATCGGTTGCGTCAGGACGACCGTAAGCGATATTTTCACGTACTGTCCGATGTAGCAAAGACGTATCTTGCGTCACCATACCTATCTGCTGGCGCAAAGACTCTTGGGTGACTTCATCAATTGCTTGTCCATCGATAAGGATTTTACCGCTATCAACATCAAAGAAGCGTAACAATAAATTAACTAAGGTAGATTTGCCGGCACCTGAGCGCCCAACCAAGCCTATCTTTTCGCCGGGTTTAATGTCCAAATAAAAGTTATCGAGCAGTTTAGTCTTCGTAGTAGGCGTTGCTGATGTTTTCACTGTATCTAAGATATCGCCTTCGACAGCGTCGCTATCATTCTCATAACTGAAATCAACATGATCAAAAACGATACGACCTTCGGTGACTTTCAAGGCGGGTGCATTGGGCTTATCAACGATTTTTTGCGGCGCTGATAAGGTACGCATGCCATCTTGTACGGTTCCGATACTTTCAAATAGACTGGCAGTTTGCCACATGATCCAACGAGTCAAACCGTTCAAACGTAGTGCCATGGCTGTCGCGGCAGCAATCGCACCGACACCGACCGCGCCTTGTTGCCATAAATATAAGCCAATAGCTGCAGTGCCACTAACCAAAATCACACTGATTAGATGGGTTGATACTTCTAAGTAACTGACCCAGCGCATCTGTGCATGGACGGTACCTAAAAATTGCCCCATGGCATTTTTGGCATAACTCAGCTCACGGCGTGAATGGCTAAACAGCTTGACGGTCATGATATTGGCATAAGCATCGGTAATGCGGCCAGTCATCAAGGCACGGGCATCGGCTTGCACAATGGCAGTTTGTTTGAGCTTAGGAATAAAGTACCAAATGGTCAGCGCAACCAAGACTAGCCAAACGATAAACGGGATTAATAATAGGCTGTCCAGATTAAATAAAATGACACCTGACGTAATAAAATAAACGGTGACATACATAAACATGTCGGTGACGGTCATGACTGTATCACGTACGGCCAGTGCGGTTTGCATTACTTTGGCTGAGACACGTCCAGAGAATTCATCTTGATAAAACTGCATCGATTGCCCAAGCATCCGCTGGTGAAAGCGCCAGCGCATTTGCATAGGAAAGACGCCTTGCAAGGTCTGAAAATGGATGAATGATGACAATGCAATCCATAGCGGACTCATGATCATGACGGCTAGCATGAGCAGTAGCATATCGCCTTTTTCTAACCACAGATTCTGCGGTGTATAGACGCCTAGCCAGTCAACAATATTCCCAATCCAAGCAAATAGCATCGCTTCATAGATGCCAATGCCCGCAGACAAAATCATAAATATCAATAGCCAGCCACGTAAACCGTTGGTACACGCCCACAAGAACTTTAGCATGCCCTCACGGGGTGAAGGTAGCGGCATAGGGGTTTCAGGAAAGGCAGGGAGGCGAGTTTCAAAAAATCGAAATAGAGCATTCATAGGCAGTCATAAAACATCAATAGCAGTACGCCAAAATCAACGACATTACTCGTTATTTTGAATCTTTACTTTTGTTATTAGGATTGAGTACTATTTTAGCAAACTTCCCAATCAGACCTGCATGCTAATTGTAAATTGAAGGCTAAAGAGCTACTTGTCAGCAGTCGAATAAAAGCCAATAAATAGATTGCTGTGTAAGAAATACTTTGTTACATTCTATGGCTTTATCCTAATTGGCGGTTCGCGCTTTATCTTCAGTATATGAATGATGAGCGAATAATGTCCCCATAAAGCGGCAGTTTAACAAGGTAATAGCTCATGATATATTTGACGATAGCGGTGCTTTGTAGTGTCGCCGTTTCAGTATTGCTAAAAGTGTTACGACAGAAAAATATAGACATACGGCAGACTATCGTCGCAGGCTATCCGGTGGCTTTTCTGCTGACGTGGTTTTTATTGAAGCCAGACGTCAGTGGACTCGGTACGCTTGGCAGTGCATGGGGCATTATTATCGCGCTTGGTATCCTGCTTCCCGCCGTGTTTATTGTCCTTGGAAGGGCGATTGAATCTGTGGGAATGGTAGCAACCGATGCGGCTCAGCGGCTATCGTTGATTATTCCTATCGTCGCGGCTTTTTTATTGTTTGGTGAAATACTGACCAGCACGCGAATATTTGGACTGTTATTGGGCTTTCTAGCACTCGGAGCGTTGATTTATCGTCCACAGCAGGGTCAGATTAGCAGACAATCGAAGCATACACCGCTATGGTTGTTTGGCGTCTGGGCAGGCTATGGCATTATTGATATCTTGTTCAAGCAAGTTGCCAAGCAGGGCGCTGCTTTTCCTCTTACATTATTTGTCAGTTTTGGCTTAGCAGGATTATTGCTGTTTATTTATTTGCTGATTACGCGGGTGCGCTGGCAGGGGAATGCGCTCGCAGCAGGATTGTTATTAGGTGCGCTCAATATGGGCAATATTTATGCTTATGTACGTGCGCATCAATTATTATCCGAGTCGCCTAGCATCGTCTTTACCGGTATGAATGTCGGTGTCATTGCAGTGGCAACCTTGATAGGGGTTGGTGTGTTTAAGGAGTCGCTTAACCGTATTAATGTATTGGGTTTATTATTAGCCATTTGCTGTGTGGCAGTGCTGTTTTTAGCATAAACGTTTAGCCTAGTGAGTTTGCTTATAGGATAGGTGATAATTATTTTATCAACGCGTTAACTTATCAGATATAGGCACAAAGAGCGTCCTATGATAAGGTTGTCTACAAACAGTAAGGCTGATATTAGCCAATAAAAAGCGATTTACTTTGTGACACTTGACCTTAACAAATAACAATAGGACGCACTCTCAATGGAATATCAAAACCAATATAACAAACAACTACAACGTATCAAAAATGGTTCAGGGTTCATTGCAGCACTTGATCAAAGTGGTGGCAGTACACCAAAAGCGTTAGAGAATTATGGTGTCACAGGCGATGATTATGACAACGATGAAGCCATGTTCGACCAAGTGCATGAGATGCGCGCGCGTATCATGACTTGTGAGGCTTTTGATAATGAGCGTGTGCTTGGGGCGATTTTGTTCGAAGATACTATGGAACGTGAGGTCAATGGCAAACCGACGGCCAATTACCTATGGGAAGAGAAAAATATTGTGCCATTTTTAAAAGTGGATAAGGGTTTGGCTGAGCAAATGAATGGTGTCCAAGTGATGCGTCCTATGCCAAATTTAGATTTGCTACTCGATAAAGCCAAAAACTATCCAGTATTTGGTACCAAAATGCGCTCAGTAATTTATGAGCCGAATGTCGATGGCATTGAGCTGGTCGTGCAACAGCAATTCGATGTGGCAAAACAGATACTCTCAAAAGGCCTGATGCCAATCGTAGAGCCTGAAGTCGATATCAACAGTAGCAAAAAACATGAATGTGAAGTCATACTAAAGACCAGCATTTTGCACAACCTAGATCGTTTGACTAACAACCAGCAAGTCATGCTAAAACTGACCTTGCCAGAAGAAGCGGGTTTTTACCAAGAGCTAATCGATCATCCAAAAGTGCTAAAAGTTGTGGCGTTATCGGGCGGCTATAGCCGTGGCGATGCTTGTGCCAAGCTTAAGCAAAACCCCGGTATGATAGCCAGCTTCTCACGTGCCTTTACCGAAGGATTGAGCAAACAGCAAAGTGATGATGAGTTTGCTAATACTATCAACACATCTATCGAAGAGATTTATGAGGCGTCGAAAGTGTAGGTTGTCCCGAATGCTATTAGCTTATAAGTTATTATTTAACCTCAGAAAGCGCTAAGCTTGCTGAGGTTTTTTATTATAAAAGACTAGGATTATCATGGATAAGGTGATAGAAAAAATTAGAACCCTAAGTAAAGACATTGATTTAGAGCAGAGGTTTACTGATAATTTTAATACTAATGTTAGTATTTTCGACTCTTTAAACTTAGAAAAGATTGACAATGCGATCACTATATTTGAGAAAAATATAGAGCTTAAAAATGAATTGGAATATCAATATCAATATCAATATCAGTCTAAAGGAGACAGTTCAGAGTTAGATTTTTGGATTATTAATCATTGGGGCGGTATTCATGGATTTAAAAACACTGAAAATAATATTGATAAAACTAAAAAGTTCAAACAACAGCTAAATGTAGGTAAGTTAACAAAAGACAGCTTTAGTACTATTTCCTCTCTTTCTAAAATTGCATCCTTCATGTATCCAGAAGAGTTTTTCATCTATGATTCTAGAGTGATATATGCGTTAAACTGGTTAATTCTAACTTGTGAAAACAGGGACGAGTTATGCTATTCATACTTTCCTATACCAACCAGTAGAAATAAAATTCTAGTAAACTTTGACATACAAACTATTCTAAATATATATCATTCAGGACAATACACTGATTTTTCAGCCATGTATTATGACCAACAGATAGCATATTTCACCTACTGCAACTTTATAAAAAAAGCGGCTCAAAGCATATATGGAGAATCTGAAAAACCATATCTCATTGAAATGCTGTTGTTTGTTTTAGCTGATAAAGAGATATTTAGTGAGATAAAAAAGGTAAAATTAGTATTTTAATAATTATCTGTATTTACTTGATAAAAAAAGGGGCTCATCTGATGAGTCCCTTTTTTATATCTTAAAAGCTATTGTCTATAAAGTTTTAAGCTTCTTTACTTTTCAGCCCTGCCGCATAATCCCGCACGTTCTGAGTGATCTTCATTGAGCAAAACTTAGGTCCACACATCGAGCAAAAGTGCGCCGTCTTATGCGCGTCTTTGGGTAAGGTTTCATCATGAAATTCGCGTGCGGTATCTGGGTCGAGCGCCAGATTGAACTGGTCGTCCCAGCGGAATTCAAATCGGGCTTTAGATAACGCATTATCACGAGCTTGTGCGCCCGGATGTCCTTTGGCAAGGTCGGCGGCATGAGCAGCGATTTTATAGGTGATGATACCGTCTTTAACATCTTTTTTATTAGGCAGACCTAAATGCTCTTTTGGCGTGACATAGCACAGCATGGCCGTACCGAACCAGCCAATCATTGCCGCGCCAATCGCACTGGTGATGTGGTCATAACCGGGTGCGATATCAGTCGTTAATGGTCCCAAGGTATAAAAAGGCGCGTCGGCACAAACTTCTAACTGCAAGTCCATATTTTCTTTAATACGGTTCATTGCTACGTGACCGGGACCTTCAATCATGACCTGTACGTCATGCTTCCACGCCACTTGGGTCAACTCGCCAAGAGTACGCAGCTCACCAAATTGCGCCTCGTCATTGGCATCTTGCAAACAACCTGGACGTAAGCCATCGCCTAGACTAAACGCCACATCGTACTGCTTCATGATTTCACAAATGTCTTCAAAATGAGTATATAAAAAGCTCTCTTTATTATGAAACATGCACCACTGCGCCATGATAGATCCGCCACGCGAGACGATGCCCGTTAAGCGTCCAGCAGTTAGCGGCACATACCGCAGCAGCACACCGGCGTGAATTGTAAAGTAATCGACACCTTGCTCTGCTTGCTCAATCAGCGTATCACGGAATATCTCCCACGTTAAATCTTCAGCCACGCCATCGACTTTTTCTAGCGCTTGATAAATTGGCACCGTACCAATTGGTACGGGCGAGTTACGAATCAGCCATTCACGCGTTTCATGAATATGATTGCCCGTAGATAAATCCATAATGTTATCCGCACCCCAACGTGTGGCCCATGTCATTTTAGACACTTCTTCATCGATAGACGAACCCAGCGCTGAGTTACCAATATTGGCGTTAATTTTAACCAAAAAGTTGCGCCCAATAATCATTGGCTCAGATTCTGGATGGTTAATGTTATTTGGGATAATGGCGCGCCCAGCAGCCACTTCACTGCGGACAAATTCAGGGGTGATAATCGCAGGCGTATTAGCGCCAAAGTTCTCACCGTCATGCTGACGCATATCGGTCAGCTCATGCTGCTTTTGCGTTTCGCGAATGGCGATATATTCCATTTCTGGGGTGATGATGCCGCGGCGTGCATAGTACATCTGCGTGACGTTGCCAGCTTTGCCATCGACATCTTTGGCGCGGCGAGGTTTGTCGATATGAGCAAATCGTAAATTGGCAGTACTGATATCGCGGGCGCGTGCCATTCCGTAAGAGCTAGACAGTCCGCTTAACTGTTCGGTATCACCGCGCTCAGCAATCCAACCTTCACGAAGCTTTGGTAAGCCTTTGGTCAAATCAATCTCGACGTTGGGATCGGTATAAACGCCTGATGTGTCATAAACATAAAATGGTGGGTTCTGTTCCCATTCGTTCTCAGAAACGCCTTGTACAGGGGTAGGATCAAGCGTGATTTCACGCATGGGTACTTGAATATCGGATCTAGAGCCTTCGATATAGACTTTACGGGAGGCGGGGAGTATGCGGTGTAAATCGCGAGCGTCTTCTTCGAAACGAGCATCACTAGCACTGCGGTGAGCAGGGGTCTTTAACGCGTCTGTCTTAGAAGGTTTTTGAGAAGGAGAAGTGGCTAATAAAGTTGTCATATGCTGTCCTAGCGTGTTGGTTTTTGAATAAAAGCAACACCGCCAGTAGCTGCGGGGGTAGCATCTGTGATCCAGACAAATTCAGCTCATGAGCATCAGCCTACGACCAAAAAACATAGTCGCGGATGATGCTCATCAAACGTTGGACGCAGCTTTATATCAGTCTTCACTACTTAATAGTACATCACGCATATTAAGGTAGTAATGAGGATAAAAAAGGCATTTCTGCACGTCCTTTGCCATAAATAACAAAGTGCTTAAGACTTCCCTGCGTCGGTACTAACCGCATCAGGTTCGGCGGGTGATCTCTCAGCGAATGTATAAAGGCGACTACTTTAATAAAGAAAGCTTAAAAGTGAGTCGATAATACACCGCACCCCGAGTCTGTCAGTGTTGTAAATCAACTCAATACTAACAAAGTTCTGCAATGAGGGCTAATGATATTTAGATGAAAATATCAGGCGTTGATTTTGAGGTTCGATGTTTTTATGAGAACGACTCTAGAGTACCAGTGATTGAAATCACTTGATATTACTGAGCTGTAGATAGCTTATCTAAATATTATGTAAAGCGAATGAAAGATTCTGGAGGTTGTCATTAAACTGTCATAAAGATTTGGCAAGATAGCACGCATGTCACAAACAATACTTTTTTGTATCGTTGTTAAACTTTAGGAGTCCTACATGCGTTATTCGTTATTAGCAGTGGCCGTTAGTTGTACATTAGTGCTTACGGCATGTAATAAATCGACTGAAACGACAGAGCCAGCTACGGATAGCAGTAGCGCTGTCACCACCACTGAAGCAACCACTCAGACAACCTCTGCTTCTGCAGCAGGTTTTAAATCTGCTGAGAATATCGCTATGAATATCACGGGTGCAGGGGCATCGTTCCCGCAGCCTATCTATGCTAAATGGTCTTACGACTACAACGCTGCTACCGGTGGTCAAGTCAATTACCAGTCGATTGGCTCTTCTGGTGGTATCAAACAAATCGAATCAAAGACAGTCGATTTTGGGGCGTCTGACGCGCCGATGACGCCTGAAGAGCTAGATGCAGCAGGCTTGATTCAGTTTCCGACGGTTATCGGTGGCGTCGTGCCAATCGTTAACATTGACGGTGTCGAGCCGGGCGCGTTGAAATTAGACGGTGCAATGTTGGCAGAAATCTATTTGGGTAAGATTAGCAATTGGAATGACCCAGCCATCAAAGCCATGAACCCAGATTTGACCTTGCCAGATGCCGCTATTACGACAGTATTCCGCTCAGACGGTTCAGGGACAACGTTTAACTTTACGGATTATCTAGCCAAAGTTTCACCAGACTGGAAAGACACAGTTGGTGTTGATAAAACAGTCAAATGGCCAACGTCTGCGACTGGTGCTGGCGGTAAAGGTAACGAAGGGGTTTCAAGCTACGTCAACCGTATGAAAAACTCTATCGGCTACGTTGAGTATGCTTATGCCAAGCAAAACAACATGTCACATACTGCATTGAAAAACGCTGCTGGCAACGTCGTTCAGCCATCTGCTGAGACATTTGCTGCGGCAGGTGATATCGACTGGTCAAAACAAGCAGGCTTTTATAAAGTCATCACCAACTCTGAGACTGAGCAAGCATGGCCGATCGCTGCTGCGACCTTTATCTTGGTACATAAGCAACCAGAGAATCCTCAGCAAGTGGCTGGCGTGTTGAACTTCTTTGATTGGGCTTATACCCAAGGCGACGATGATGCCATGGCACTCGATTACGTACCATTCTCTGATGCAGCGGTTGCCTTATTCAAGGAAAAATGGAACGAGGTAAAAGGCAGTGATGGACAGCCTGTTTATAAACCTGCTCAGTAACCTATCCATGCTAATCATGAGTCAATAATTTTCTAACTATCCTCTCGAAAAACTATTCTCCGGTAGTTATTTGAGAGGTTTTATCACAGCAAATTTGATGACAAGTTTGTTGTGATAAAACCGAATGAATGCTTCTACTATTTTGACTTGATTCTATTTAATGCTGAGACACTTATGAATGATTTAAGGTCCCAACTGGCTAAACAAAAGCGCTATGACTTATTGTTTGTGAATGCTACTAAGGCTTTTGCCATATTAGTACTCTTATCGTTGGGCGGCATTTTAGTCTCCTTGATCATTGGAGCGTGGCCGAGCATTCAAACATTTGGTCTTGGATTTTATACCAGTAATAATTGGGATACGGTCGCCAATGAATACGGTGCTCTTGCCCCTATTTATGGCACGCTAGTAACGTCATTTATAGCTATTCTCATTGCAGTACCAATCAGTTTTGGCATTGCCATATTTTTGACCGAGATGTGCCCAACATTCCTCAAAAAACCACTTGGTATTGCCATTGAGTTATTAGCGGGTATCCCTTCTATCATTTACGGTATGTGGGGTTTGTTTGTCTTTGCGCCTTTCTTCGGTGATCACATTCAGCCATGGTTTATCGAGCATATAGGGCCATTGCCTATCATCGGTAAGCTATTTACGGGTGCACCAATGGGACTGGGTATGTTTACGGCATCCCTTGTACTCGCCATTATGATTATTCCATTTATCGCCGCCACCATGCGAGATGTTTTTTCGGTCGTGCCAGACCTGCTTAAAGAATCAGCATATGGTATGGGCGCGACGACGTGGGAAGTGATGTTTAAGATTATCCTGCCGTATACCAAAGCTGGCGTGGTTGGTGGCGTTATCTTAGGACTGGGTCGGGCATTGGGTGAGACGATGGCAGTGACTTTCTTGATTGGTAATGCCTTTAACATCAGTCCGAGTCTGTTTACCTCAGGTGTCACTATTACCTCAGCATTGGCTAACGAGTTTGCCGAAGCGTCGAGTGAGCTACATTTGGCTTCTTTATTACATTTAGGCTTAATCTTATTTGTCATCACCTTCATTGTACTATCTCTAGCAAAACTCATGCTCATGAGCATGGATCACAAGGCAGGCAATCGGTAGTCGTTTGACAATCTCGATAGGTCTTTTACGGATTTATTGGACGTCGATAAACATTGATGGATATTGATAAAAGATATGGGAAATAAATAGTATGGCTGCGATCAATGCACCACTACCGACTCAGCCAAACAGCGCTAACCGCTACAACCAAAGTCTTTATAACAAGCGCCGTTTGACCAACAAATTAGGTCTAGGCTTTGCCATGTCGGCGATGGTTTTTGGACTGTTTTGGTTGTTTTGGATTTTGTTGACGTTATTTGTTGAAGGCTTTCAAGGTATTGTGCAGCTGCCTATTTTTACTGCTGACACACCGCCACCGATGAGTGCGGGCGGGCTGCGTAACGCCATTGTCGGTTCAGTAATGCTCGCGTTTTCAGGATTGTTTATCGGTGCCCCTATTGGTCTTATGACCGGTATTTATTTATCCGAGTTCGCTCAAGGCAGTATGCTTGGCAAGGTAACGCGTTTCTTAAATGATATTTTGTTATCCGCACCCTCGATTGTGATTGGTCTTTTTATTTATGCATTGATGGTAAAAGGTCAAAGTTTCTCTGGTTGGGCAGGCGCGTTGGCATTGGCATTAATCGTTATTCCTGTGGTCGTACGTACCACTGAGAATATGCTCAATCTGGTTCCTAATAGCATTCGTGAAGCGGCTTACGCACTTGGCACACCCAAGTGGAAAATGGTGACTCAAGTAACGATTAAGGCCGCGAGAGCAGGACTGACCACTGGCGTGTTACTGGCATTTGCTCGAATCACCGGTGAGACAGCACCGTTGCTATTTACGGCGCTTAACAACCAGTATTTCAGTACCGATATGGGTCAGCCTATTGCCAACTTGCCCAATACCATCTATCAGTTTGCGATGAGTCCTTATGATAACTGGCATACCTTAGCGTGGGCGGCAGCGTTGCTAATCACGACCTCTGTCTTGGTATTAAATATTTTGGCAAGGTTTATCGGTAGTAGAGGTCAGGCTAAATAAAGGCTGATGGTAAATTAAGGCTTGTCCTAGATTACCTCGAGCATTTACTTCCATTTATATTCATTGAGCTGGATTGGAACATATTATGAATGACGTCATGAGCAAAATCCGTACAAAAAAGCCTGTCGATAAATTCAATGCGGCAGATAAATTTAATCCAACAACAGACAGTTTATTAAACAGACCGATGTCGACAGCAGCACAAATGGAGCAGCCAGATATTGCCAGCCTAACCAAACAGACGCTTCATGATATTCCCAAAAACATGCCTGCAGCAAAAATGCAAATTCGGGATCTGAATTTTTATTATGGTGACTTTCAGGCGCTAAAAAATATCAATATCGATATTCCTGATAAAAAAGTCACTGCTTTCATTGGTCCTTCAGGTTGCGGCAAATCGACGCTGTTGCGTACCTTTAATCGGATGTATGATTTATATCCAGGGATGCGGGCAGAAGGCAATATTAATCTTGATGGCAACAATATCTTGGGCAAAGATGTCGATGTTAATTTGCTACGCGCCCAAGTCGGTATGGTCTTTCAGAAACCAACCCCGTTCCCGATGTCAATCTATGACAATGTCGCCTTTGGAGTACGCCTTTATGAAAAGTTGAGCAAGGCTGAGCTAGACAATCGGGTAGAGTGGGCACTCAAAAAATCTGCATTATGGCCAGAAGTAAAAGACAAGCTCAAAGCATCAGGGCTTTCGTTATCAGGCGGTCAGCAGCAACGCTTGTGTATTGCGCGTAGCGTCGCGACCAAGCCTGAAGTATTGCTGCTTGATGAGCCGACATCAGCGCTTGACCCTATCTCGACAGGTGCTATCGAAGATTTGATTGAAGACTTAAAACAGGATTACACCATTGCCATCGTTACGCATAATATGCAACAGGCTGCACGAGTGTCAGATTACACCGTCTATATGTACTTAGGCGATATGATTGAGATGGGCGAGACCGACCAGATATTTACCAAGCCTGCCCAAACCGCCACGGAAGATTATATTACCGGTCGTTATGGCTAACATCGCGGTCTGAGCAAGGACGACGTGCTCGATACGTTCAATAAGATATCGTGAGCCAATCTGTTCGACTCAACAGCCACACCGCGCTACCAAAATATGGATTTTAGGGAATACCTCTTATGCAAAGCGATAAGCATATCTCCAAAAGTTTTGACCAAGATCTTGATGAAGCTATCCGTTTGTTTTTATACATGGGCGATAGCGCGGCCAACCAAGTGGCGAAAGCGATCCATGCGCTTATCGATAAAAATGAGACACTGGCGCAAGAGGTGATTGATATGGACTTTGATATCAATCGAATGGAAGTCGAGTTGGATGAGCATATCTTGCTATTGGTCGCCAAACGTCAGCCCGCCGCCAGTGATTTACGCTTGGTCATGTCCATCAGTAAAGGCGTGGTTGATTTAGAACGCATCGGTGATGAAGCCGTCAAAATTGCTCAGATGGCCAAAAAAATTGCGGCACAAGGTAAACTGTCGTATGGTTATGCAGAAGTTCAACATCTTAGCAATCAAGTGCGTCTCATGCTACACAATGCACTAGAGGCATTTAGCCAATCGAATGCTGAGCAAGCGTTTGAGGTCATGCGTAACGATAGCATGGTCAATGATGAGTATCAGTCAGCCATCCGTGCTTTGATGACCTATATTATGGAAGATTCACGGCACGTTTCAAAAGTCATTAATATTATGTGGGTATTGCGCGCGCTTGAGCGGGTAGGCGATCATGCACAAAATATTGCAGAACTGGTGATTAACTATATTAGTGGGCAAGATGTGCGTCATTCCGACTATGCGCTGGTAGAAAAAGCGGTGCAAGAAGCCAATGACCGTATGGCGGCGCGCCAAGTCAGCACCCTGTCTGCCACTAAACCTGCCGTCAAGTCAGCCACGGATTTTGTAGACTCAAACGGTGATGAGGGCTGAAAAAAACAGTTCATCGTAAATTTTACATCCAAAAAAACGCGCGATATTAAATAGCGCGTTTTTTATATTGTGGCAATAATAAAAAATAACTAGCTCTCTGGCGTCCAACCTTGTGCACGCTCATAATCTTCATTATCTAAAAATTTATCTCGTTGTTCGGTGAGGAATTTTTTGGCAGCAGGATCTAACATACTTAGATGATTTTCGTTAATCAGCATCGTTTGCTGTTCAAGCCATTCTTTCCACGCTTTGTCAGATACGGTTTCTTGTAGCTCCTGACCTTTTTTATTAGGGAAAGGCGGGTGCGGCATTTTTGGCAATTCTTGCTGATATTTACGGCAAAATACCGTATTGGCTTGTGGATTAAAAGTCTCAGTCATAAGGCGTTCCTTATTATGGTTTGGTTATTATAAAAATATGTTATTGAATCACTCATGAGAATAGTTATACCAAACCCAAAAAGTAAGATTAGCTGTGTCAAACTCGCTTAGCCTACAAGACGTAGTACTTTCACTCGTTTTCCTTGCTACTCTAATTTCTGTGAATGGTATTAGTTAGCACTTATTCAGCATAAGTGACTTAAATATTATTAGCTGAATTGACTTTACCTCATCATGGTATCAAAAACACCCGCAGCAGGGGCGGGTGTTTTTTATGGTAGAAGCTGTCTGGTCAACAATGCGCTTTTACGCGAATACCTCTAAACGGCTACGACCGCGAGCAACGGCTTGCTTAACTTGATTTGGCGCTGTACCACCTAAGTGGTCACGGGCTGCTAATGAGCCTTCTAACGTTAAATATTCAAAGACATCATCACCGATTGCA
Source organism: Psychrobacter sp. NPDC064578 (assembly GCF_044901245.1). Lineage (NCBI taxonomy): Bacteria > Pseudomonadati > Pseudomonadota > Gammaproteobacteria > Moraxellales > Moraxellaceae > Psychrobacter > Psychrobacter sp. NPDC064578. Next base: position 365,503 of record NZ_JBJDPI010000001.1, on the reverse strand, counting down.
TCGCTAAATTGTTTGAGCTGTGCCAATGATAAATCACTCAAATCAACGCCCTCGGCAATACCCAAAGCAACGGCATTACCGACCACTTCATGCGCATCACGGAAAGCCACACCATTACGTACCAAATAATCTGCAAGGTCAGTGGCAGTAGCATAGCCTTTCATTGTGGCAGCGCGCATGTTTTCTTTATTTGGGGTGATATTCGGTAGCATATCAGCAAAAGCCAATAAACAGCCGGTGAGGGTATCGACGCAATCAAACAGTGGCTCTTTGTCTTCTTGGTTGTCTTTATTATAAGCCAGTGGCTGACTCTTCATTAGACTTAATAGTGTCATTAATTGCCCAAAGACACGTGCCGCTTTACCGCGCACCAACTCTGGTACATCAGGATTTTTCTTTTGCGGCATGATAGAGGAGCCAGTACAAAAGCGATCAGGGATTTGCACAAAGTTAAACTGCGCTGACATCCATAGGATAATCTCTTCGCTCATCCGTGACATATGCATCATCAAGATAGAAGCGGCTGAGGTAAATTCAATCGCAAAGTCACGATCTGAGACGGCATCAAGCGAGTTTTGGCAAATACCTTCGAAACCTAACAGCTCAGCAGTAATGGTACGATCGATGGGGAATGTCGTGCCAGCAAGGGCAGCACTACCAAGTGGCATCTGATTAATACGGCGGCGCGCATCGACCAGACGTTCGGTATCGCGGTATAACATCTCAAACCACGCCATGACGTGATGACCAAAGCTCACTGGCTGCGCCGTTTGTAAATGCGTAAAGCCGGGCATAATAGTGTCCGTATGCTGCTCAGCCAAATCAAGCAAACCACTTTGCAAGCGTACTAATAAGGCAATGATATTATCAGTCTCTTCGCGTAGCCAAAGACGAATATCGGTGGCAACCTGATCGTTACGGCTACGACCTGTATGCAGTTTTTTACCAACTGCACCGATGATGTCAGTCAAGCGCGACTCAACATTCATGTGCACGTCTTCTAGCGCGATTGACCATTTAAACTCGCCAGCCTCAATCTCGCGCAGTACCTGATGCAGACCATAAATAATGGTGGCTACTTCGTCAGCGGTCAAAATGTCACATTCTTTAAGCATGGTCGCGTGGGCGATTGAGCCTTGAATATCGTGACGCGCAAAGCGTTGGTCAAAGCCAACAGAGGCGGTGAAGGCAGCGACAAAGCTGTCCGTCGCTTCACTGAAGCGTCCGCCCCACATCTGCTGGCCTTGGCTGTTTGAAGGGCTGCTTACAGGGTTGTTTTGTGCAGCGTTATTTGTTATCGGAGCATCTGTGCTAGAATCAGAGACAGATGGGTTTACATTTGATTCGGGACTACTAGGTTTTGAAGAATTGGCGTTCATATCGGTACAAGACAAGTCAGCAGAATAAGAGCTCAAGTATAGCAAAGGATGAGGTTGCCTTACTAGCGGAGCGCTTAGAGTTTTTTATTCCTAAGCTCATGGAAGTCATGAAGCCTTGGCAGTGGTTCATTTATATCTTTTTTTGGTCGCTATTTGTCACGGTGACGAATCGCTATGATATTGCCACGTGGTCAGATTTTTTGATTCAGCTGTTCAGCAGAGTCCTGCAAAACACCTTAAACATTATTCCTGCGTTATACATCATTGATTATTTGCGCCCCATTTTTAAGGGCATGAGCATACCTAAAGCCAGCATGTATGTGCTTGCCTTACTAATGATTACCTCCATCATATCCATGATCTTAGTCATGCTGGTGATGATTAATGTTGGTTGGTTTGAATATGATCGTCAAACTTTTATTCTAAATATATTGTTTGATGTAATGATTAGTGGTGGCTTTACCTTAGTGTTCTTACTGTATTTTTTACGTCGTTATCGTGAGACGAATGCGCTCAAACAATCTTTTGAGCAGAAATTGAGTGCACAAAACGATGTGATCAAAGCACGAATCGCTCCGCATTTTTTCTTTAATACCATTAATACCCTTGTGTCACTGATAGAGTCCAATCCAGCAAGAGCTTCCGCTTTATTACAGCACGTTTCTGCCTTATTCCGCGCCAGTTTCAATGGGGCACGAGAGATTAGCTTTGAAGAAGAAATTGCTCTTTGTGAGCACTATCTAGCGATTGAGTCTAGCCGCTTAGCGGATAAGCTTGAAGTGAGTTGGCAATTGCCTGACGAAGATGTCATGTATGACATGGTGATTACCGCCTTGACCTTACAGAGCGTGCTAGAAAAAATGCTGCTGAATGTGGTGGAGATGACCACTGAAACCATTTATATCAATATTAGAGTCACTTGGCAGCAGCATCGGGTTGTGATTACGATTGGTGTCGAGCTGCCGAAAAAAACCATGATTATTAACCATGATTTACGTCAGCACATGAATTTTTATATTCAAGCGGAACGCTTACGGGCTTATTTCGGCCAAAGTGCGGATATTAAAAGTAGCGTTACCAGTAGTCAAATTATTACTGTCATCGACTATCCGCTGCAAGATGTTAGTTTATGACCATTTTTTTTTGGCTTAATTTTGTATTTTATTTCTCAATAAATAGGTATGGCATACTTATTGCACCATCTTTATAGCTAATGGGTTGTTTTACTTTATATTTAGCCATGATTCCCCATAAAAATTATTATCGATAAATGCATCGCAATAAAACTCAATGCATAAGACTATCAACGTCAATATAGCCAGTTATTGTTTTATGAAATAATTAAAGGTTTTTATGCTAAGTGATTGGTAATGAGTGCTAATATGTTGGTAAGGCCATTGAAAAAAATACTAAGTTTATCCTGGGATTGGAGTTTGCATGCGTATCGTAGTTTGTGATGATGAGCCACTAGCACGTGAGCGTTTGGTTAGAATTGTACAGGAGTCAGGTCATCAAGTCGTTGCTCAAGCAACCACGGGTGCAGAAGCCATTATCGCTGTCAAAACTCAGCAGCCAGACATCATATTATTAGATATTCGTATGCCTGAGATGGATGGGGTGCGCTGTGCGCAAGAGCTTGCCAAGCTTGAGCATCCGCCAGCTATTATATTTGTCACCGCTTATGATCATTATGCCATTGCCGCGCTAAAAGCCAATGCGATTGGTTATTTATTAAAGCCTGCCAATAAAGATGAGTTGCTAGAAGCACTAGATAAAGCGAAAAATTTGAACGCGGCGCAGTTAAATGAGATTCGTAAACTCGAAGACCCAACAGCGCGTCCAGTACGTGAGCATATCGCTGCTCGTACTCACCGAGGCGTTGAGCTCATCAAGCTCAAAGATATCTATTATCTTACCGCCGATCAAAAGTACGTCAAAGTCCGTCACAAAGATGGCATTGTCCTGATTGATGAGACGCTAAAAGAGCTTGAACAAGAATTTGAGGATCGGCTGTTTCGAGTACACCGTAATGCCATCATCAACCTTAGCTTTTTGGACTTTTTAGAAACGTTGGATGCAGGACAATATCAAATACGCTTTAAAGGCATTGATGAGACACTCGCGGTTAGCCGCCGTCACTTACCTGCATTACGTGACAAGATTCAAAGTATGTAAGCTGCGGTTTGCATAGTGAAATAACAGCAAAATAACCGTGAAATAATCATCCCATATCATCAAACCCTTATTTATGCTTAAATAGGGGTATTTTTTTGCGTCAGCATTGACTATATATGGTTTATATCGCCCATTTTTTGTGGAAAATTTGCAGTATTGTCTAATACTGACCTGCATAGTACTGACGTAAACAGTATCGAATTTATTGAGGCCCTTTATGAGCAATCCGCAGCAAACTGCTTTGACTACCTTGAATATCGCCACGCGTCAGAGCCCTTTAGCATTATGGCAAGCTGAGCATATCCGTGCTCGTCTACTAGATTTGTATCCTGAATTGACGATTAACTTGCTAAAAATTGTCACTAAGGGTGACAAGATTTTGGACACACCTTTGGCTAAAATTGGCGGTAAAGGTTTGTTTGTCAAAGAGCTTGAGCAAGCGCTATACGACAAACAAGCGGACATCGCGGTACATTCATTAAAAGACGTACCGATGCAGCTTCCTGAAGGCTTGATGCTGGGCGTCTATTGCAAACGCGCCTCACCGACTGATGCTTTTGTGTCTAACACCTATAATAGTATTGATGAATTGCCGCAAGGGGCAGTCGTTGGCACGTCAAGTTTGCGTCGTCAGTGTCAGCTTAAAGCCTATCGCCCAGACCTACAAATCAAAACCTTACGCGGTAACGTCGGTACACGTTTGGGCAAGCTGGATGCTGGCGAGTATGATGCGATTATTTTAGCAACCAGTGGTTTGCAGCGTATCGAGCTGGATGAGCGCATACGCGGCGAGCTTGATATCAATGCCTGCCTGCCTGCGGTTGGTCAAGGCGCCTTAGCGATTGAATGCCGTGAAGGTGATGATGAGGTGTTAAAATTACTGGCACCACTGAATGATGATAAAGCTCGTATCCGCCTCATTGCTGAGCGCGCGCTGAACCATCACTTAGAGGGTGGCTGCCAAGTGCCGATCGCCGCTTATGCCGTGTTACAAATGGCGGATGAAACGAGCAGCAACAATGATGATAACAGTGACAATGGCAATAACGACAACGGCAATGTGTTATGGCTACGTGGCCGCGTCGGTCAAGCGGATGGCAGCGAGCTGCTAAAAGCAGAAAAACGCGTCACGTTGATTGGCACACAAGCCGAGCAAGAAGTACAGGCTAATCAGCTTGGTATTGATGTTGCCAATATACTGCTTGCCGATGGCGCGGGTGATATCTTATCCGCGATTTATCATCCTGAATAACAGGCCAGTATTTTGATTATCTTAGTCATAGCCCCAGTATTATTGATGCTAGGGCTATCGTTAAGCCAATTCTATCAGTCTTTTGTCATGGTACGTCTATGTCATCAACATTAAATCACGCCCAGCTTATTGCTAACAGTCAATCAAATAATGAGTCATCACCCACGCAAGTAGTCATCAATACTCGCCCAGTGGAGCGTGCCGCTGCATTGACAGATCATCTACAAGCAGCAGGGCTGACGGTGGTAGAGATACCGATGTTGACGTTACAATCGCGCCCAACGACTGAGCAAGACATGACGCTGATGCGCCAGTGGCTAGCAGGCGATTATAAGGCGCTTGTGATTGTTAGCCCAACGGCGGCCGCTTCAGGACTGGCTGTTTGGCAAGCGCTTGAAGATAAGCGTCAAGCTCAAAACCATGACGATGATAATGACGGTGAGCGAAAAGATATAGCAATTAATGCTCTGCAAGCTCCGAGCTACTTGATTGCCGTGGGTGAAGCGACTGCGTCAGTATTAAATCATGCCAAAATCGAGGCAACGAATTACCAAGTGCTTCAGCCTCACATTGCCAATAACGAAGGTATGCTAGCGATGCCTGAGATTGAGCGTTTGCAAGCAGGTGACAAGTTGCTCGTGTGGCGCGGATTGGGTGGTAGGCGATTATTGGTCGATACGTTGCTGGCACGCGGTGTGCATATCGATAGCATTGCTTGGTATGAGCGCATAATGCCAGTCGAGGCGATGACTCAATACGAGCAGTGGCTACAAGGGGTTTTAGCTCGCAATGGTATGCAAGATACATCAGCTAGTCAGCCAAAGCCAATCGTTGTGGTCAGTAGCGGTACAGCCTTTGAGCATTGGGAAAGCGTCGTTCGGGCTGTAGCAGAAAAGGCATTAAAGCAAGAAACAGCCAGAGAAACCCCCGCTATTTTGCCCTATAAATTGTCAGACTTTTCTTATGTGGTGTTGGGTGAGCGTTTAGCCAATATGGTCGCTGAGCAGCAGTTAAGTTATTGGCGTGTAGAAGATTTGGCGCCAGAAACCATTCTTGCTGCTATCCATGCTAAAGCCTCTTGAATGTATAAATGTACCAACCGATGACCTGTCCTTATCTATTACGTTTCACTTTTTATTTATTCGCTTTAAACCTGTTTTAACCAAAATAACGGTGCTGCCTTATGTCAATCAATTCTGAATCGTTATCTCAGGAACCTTCTGCTACTCAGCAGCGCCGACAAGCAAATGTGTTTTTGTTGCGCCTGCAGTGGCTGGTTATCTTGTTGCTTATCGCCGCTCTATTGTGGCTCTACATCAGCCAGCAGCGTTTCCAGCATAGTGTTAATGAGCGTTTGCAAAGCAACGAGCAAGTCGTCAGCCGTTTGAATGAGATGGATGACCGTCTATTTGCGATGAGTCAGCAGACGCTGCCAGAGCCTCGATCTGCCGCCAGTAGCCAAGCGCAAAACCAGTTAGATTTATTGCGTATTCAGATACAAGCCGCTGATAGATTGTTGGCAGACAATAACGACAGTGCAGCGATTGATTTGTTGCGTGGTCTACACTGGCAGCTTTCGCAAAGCAGCAATGAGATTGCTCCAGCGCTAACGGTTGTGATCAAACAAAGCTTGATGAAAGACATCGAACGTTTGCAGGCGAGCAGCACTCAGCCCAGTCCTTGGCAGCTACAAAACCTCGCCATCCAAAATATTCAAGAGTTTTTGCACAGCTATGAGCGTGTGAGTAGCGAGGCGACACCGCACAATAGCGCTGATAATAATATGAGCCTCTCGCGCAAACAACTGACCATTCACGAAGTGATTATGACCTTAAATCTGGCCAGTCAAGCCAGTAATATGCGCGAACAAGAGCAGCTGATTGGTTATCTGCGTCAAGCACGAAATCAACTACAAACCTTGGTGCCGAAGTCTGCTATTCCTCAAGAGTCAGCGCCAAAGGCAGCCATGACTAATACTGAAAGTACCTCTAATGCTGCGTCCGTAGACAAAAAGCAAACCTCTACCGACAAGAACCTACAAACCAGATCCTCTCCGACAAATATCGCAGAAGTCATAGATTGGTTAGATAAATTGATTGCCAATGCACCGAAACCAACGCCATTGTTGACCACTCAGATTTTGGATAAATCTCAGCGTTAGTGGTTCAGTGGATGTTGATGGATAGATTTATGAATATAAAAATAAGAGAAATGACGTTATGAACAGTTTGAATCAAGCAGCACATGCAGCCTCTAATATCGCAGATAATCATCCTGACGAATTGTCTCATTATCCCATTATTCATCACCAGCCCATTCACTGGGGCGAGATGGATGCGTTTAACCATTTAAATAACGTGATTTATTACCGTTACGCTGAATCAGCACGAATTGGCTATTTGCAGGCGCTAGGTATGTTTGATGGCAGTATGGTGACGGTATTGGCACAATCTAGCTGCCAGTATTTACGCCCAGTGACTTATCCTGATACTTTGCTATTAGGAGTGCGCTGTCAGCGTTTAGGGAATACGAGTATCGTGATGGAATACAGCTACTATAGCACCGCGCAAGCGGCCATCGTCGCGACGGCTGAGGCAGTCGTGGTACGGCTCGATAGTGAGGGAAAGCGTAAGTTAGCTTGGACAGAGGAAGAGCGCGCTCGGCTATTGGCATTAGAAGCAAAAGTTGGTCATATACCAAAGCTTTAGCACTGAATATTAAATAAATGAAAAAAAGGCACGCTAACGTAACGTTAGCGTGCCTTTTACTATTTGACTGGTATCTAATCAAACAGTCAAACACTAATCTTGCTTTGGCGCATGTACGAAATCGATGACGTTCAAGTCAAAGCCTGATAATGCGTAAAACTTCATGGGTGATGATAATAAACGCATATCACGAACGCCTAAATGACGCAAAATCTGTGCGCCAACACCAATGCTGCGATACGGCTGCTGAGTAATGGTCGATTGCGACTCATTGTCTGCCGCTTTGTCTAACGCCTCTCCTAAATCTATTGGCTGGTTGCTACCAATCCAAACTAATACGCCGCGATCTGAATTACTGATTTCCTCCAGTGCTGAGCGCACGCTCCAGCCACTACGACCCGTCATATCATTTTTGGCAGCAAACAAGTCGCGTAGTGGGTGAAAACCATGGACACGGACGGTGCTGACGCCTTCGCTCACATCGCCTTTTACCAAAGCCAAATGCGTTTCATCAGCGCCAAATTCGCGGAAGCGATGTAGCGTAAAGGTGCCGTATTCCGTTTCAAAAGGACGCGACTCAATTTCTTCTACCGTTTGCTCGTTCGCGATGCGGTAGTTGATGAGGTCAGCAATTGTACCCATCTTGATGCCATGCTCTTCGGCAAATATCTCAAGGTCATCACGGCGCGCCATCGTACCATCAGCATTAATGATTTCGACAATCACTGCTGCGGGCTCAAGCCCTGCTAGGCGTGCTAAATCACAACCAGCTTCTGTATGCCCAGCGCGATGCAAGACGCCACCATTTTGAGCCATGATTGGGAAGATATGTCCAGGCTGGACGATGTCTTCAGGTTTTGCCGAAGAAGAAACCGCGGCTTGAATCGTACGAGCGCGATCAGCAGCAGAGATACCTGTCGTAACGCCTTCAGCGGCTTCGATAGAAACCGTAAAGTTGGTACTAAATTTTGCCTCGTTACGATCAGACATCAGCGGCAATGCTAACTGTTGACAGCGTGCTTGTGACAAGGTCAAGCAGACCAAACCACGTGCATGAGTAATCATAAAGTTAATATCTTCAGGGCGCACATGGGTCGCTGCCATAATGATATCACCTTCATTTTCACGGTCTTCATCATCCATCAAGATGACCATCTTGCCAGCACGAATGTCTTCGATAATCTCAGGAATCGTATTTAAACTCATAGTAAGTCTCAATATTTTATTATTTATAGATAGGTGTGATGGGAAATATAAAGCATTCTCTGTCTATTGTAGCAGTAGATGCTACAGGGCGCTGTTGCGGTTAGGCAAAGTGCATTGGATTAAATTGATCCACCGTAGACAGACATTATGGAATCATTGCTCATATATCAATATGAGGACATTTTAACGCTTTTCAGCCCACTGTGCTGATTCATCTCAAAACTATATGGACTAGTCTGTCAAATATAGTGATAAGTATTATTAATGGTAAAGCCGATTCACGTATTCAATGACATAGTAAGCAATGTGCTAACCTATATTGCGAGCCATCAGTCGTTGCTGGCTGCTTGGCTTTTTAGCCAATCCATAAACTGTTTACTGTGTTGCTCGCGCTGGTTGTCAGCAAATTCATAAAAGCTGGTATCAACTAAATTGTCTGGCAAATAGCTTTGCGGATAATAGTGATTGGGATAATCGTGTGGATAGGCGTAACCTTGACCATAGCCTTGATTACGCATCAGTTTGGTCACGCCATTACGTAGGTGTAGCGGTACTGGAGAGGCATCTTTTTCTGCTAACGCCATCGCAGCGTTGATGGCTTTATAAGTGCTGTTACTTTTGGCACTGGTCGCCAGATAAACCACTACTTGCCCCAAGATAATACGCGCTTCTGGCATACCAATTGATTGCACACTACGTAATGCTGCATCGGCAAGCAATAAAGCATTAGGGTTGGCATTACCAATATCTTCACTGGCCAAGATGACCAAACGCCGCGCGATAAAATCGGCAGGCTCACCGCCAACTAACATCCGCGCCATCCAATAAAGCGCGGCATCAGGGTCTGAGCCACGTACGGACTTTATCATCGCCGAGATAATATCGTAATGCTGCTCGCCATCTTTGTCATAGCGTACCAGCGCGGTCTGAGCGACACGGGCGACCAATTCATCGTTAATGACGAGCGGTGATTGCTTAGTGTCCGCCGTTTGAATAGCCAGCTCTAATAAATTTAGCGCCTTTCTAGCATCGCCATGCGCAAGTTGGCTGATAGTGTCCTGTGCTTGTAAATCAACCGTCAAACTCTTCAGAACTGAATCTTCTGAAATTGCCCTTTGCAATACCGCACTGATTTGCTCAGGCGTCAGTGGCTCTAAACGATACACTTGGCAACGTGATAGCAGAGCATTATTGACACTAAAAGAAGGGTTTTCAGTTGTCGCACCAATCAAGGTAATATCACCAGATTCGACCGCGCCCAGTAAGGCATCCTGCTGAGCCTTGTTAAAGCGGTGTATCTCATCGATAAAAACCACTGGCGATTCAAATGCCAATGAGTCCTTATTGTCTAACACTTCTCGCAGCTGTTTGACCCCAGTATTCAAGGCAGACAAGGCATGAAAAGGTCTGCCAACAGCATCAGCCAACAGCATGGCAATAGTCGTTTTGCCGATGCCAGCTTCACCATGCAAAATAATCGATGGCAGATGCCCTTGTTCGACCAAACGCCGCAAGGGCGCACCTGCCGCCAGTAGATGTTCTTGACCAATGATTGCATCAAGTGTCGTTGGGCGCATACGCTGGGCAAGGGGTGTATCAGCATGAAAATTAGGCGGCATAGAAATCTCTATTATCAATTTAAACAGCTATCAATTAGTTCATAACGACAGTGATTAATGGGTTTTTATTGCTGCATCTAAATGACTACATCCTAGATTACATTCATCATTTGTATGGAAAAATATTATATCTGTCTGTTTGGCATGATTTTCGCACTAATAAATATTAGACATGAGTAGTAAAAGTAGGCTAATTTATAAAGATGCTATTTGGTATGTGTCTTGGTATGTGGCATACACAATAGGCTAACGCAGATTTACGTTAATAAAAGTCAATCAAGTGTACAGCTTATGTCCCAAATACTTTGATTTTTATGCTTTTATCCCTATTAACGGTTCAACAGCATTGATAGATCGCAGATATCACGCGCGATTTACGACCTATCATTTGTGATCATCCATTCGTTAGGCATAAGGTATTACCGTCATGATGTCTCCGCCGATATTGCAGCGCTTGTTCGCTCGCTATTTATATCGCAGTGCCAAGCAGCAATCACGTTTGCTTACTACAGGTGAGATAGCGCTGGCGCGTTCAGTATTTGGCGACAGTATCAATCTCGATGAGGTTCAGCTCAAGACTGCTTGGTGGGTGTTGAAACATTATGCCGTTAGTCCTAATGGCCATATTTATTTTAACCAAGCAGATTGGATAATAGATTTTAGCGATGCTCCATTGAGTAAAAAAAGCTGGCTGATACATGAATTGACCCATGTATGGCAATTACAGCAAGGCTTAAAAGTGGTGCGCGGTGCACTTATTGATCGCCGTTATGATTATGTTATCAAGACAGGCAAATCCTTCTTTAACTACGGTATCGAACAGCAGGCGCGTATGGTTCAGGATTATTTTATTCGTCGTCAGCGTGGACAAGACTGTCAAGCATTAGAAGCTTGTATTCCATTTTTAATCGTGAAGTCTGACGACAATATGAAGTGATATCCATTGGCAATGGATTGCCATGACGACTTTGGTTTTTATTATTTTGCCTTAACAAGGACACGTACCCTTATGTTTAAATTTTTGCCAAAAAAGCCCAATTATAAAATGAGTAAAGGTGTGGTTGATGATTCTATCAATCAAAAAAACACCCTTTTACAGCACTCGTCAACCTTGCTTGCGGCAACACTCAGCGGCGTATTGCTGTTAAGTGGTTGTCAGCAGCAAGCAGAGATTCAACCTGCGCCAGAAGACAGTCAGAGCGTTGAGAAAACGAGCACTGAAGACAGTCAGCCTATGCGCCCAAGTGATTCTGCTGCTACCCGTATAAAGCAGTTTCAGCCTATATATGTCGCGCAAGCACAAAGGCTACAGCGTCGTTTACAAGCAGAGTATGAATCCCTACAAGCCGCTGATAGCTCAGATAGTGAGGATTCATTACTGCTGAATGATGATACTGCTGCTAGCGATATTAATACTAATAACGTGATGAAGAATAACAACGACACAGCTGATAGCAGCTCACTATCTGCTGACACCACAGATGATGAAGTGGATATCTCCGCTGAGGCTGATATCAATACCAGTACGGAAGTTGGCGAGCGTGATTTAACGGTGTTAAAGCGCATTAGCCTTGAGCCGCGTAAGCCTGTCATGCTAACAGAAGATCAAATCATCGAAAGCTACCAGCAAGCGATGGAAGCGCTTTATCAGCCTGTGACGACGCCTCTTAGCGCAGAAGATGTTGATACGTTAATTAATATCGCAACATTGGCTCCGCAGTTATTTGAGCATGCAGAAATTGCCGGTAGGCTCAGTGCCAAGAGCCCAGCATTAGCGCGTTTGATTATTCAGCATCAGGTTTGGGAGCAGATAGAAGCTCAGCAAGTGATTGATATGCAGCAGATGAAACTGAATCAACAAAAAGAATTTGAGACGCTTATGACTAAGTTTAATGACACCATTAAAGGTTATGATGAGCAAATTGCCAAATATGAGCAGACACTAAAAGAATTCCAGTAGCCGCAATTTTGTCACTCAACCAGTTATTCATTCAGTAACGGATAGGGTTTTTATAAAATGTAATGTGGCTAACCGTATCAAATGAGACAGTAAGAACCATAAAAAAAGAACCATAAAAAATCCCGCACGATGGCGGGATTTTTTATGGTTCTAAAAACTAAAATATAAGTGACTATTTACGGTCTTCAACTTTAACGAAGTCGCGATGCGTTTCACCAGTGTATAACTGACGTGGACGACCAATTTTGAACGGTGTGCTGTGCATCTCTAACCAATGGCTGATCCAACCAGAAGTACGAGCCAATGAGAAAATAACGGTAAACATTGACGTTGGGATACCGATGGCTTTAAGGATAATGCCCGAGTAAAAATCAACGTTTGGATACAAGTTACGCTCAACGAAGAACGGGTCTTCTAAAGCGATTTTCTCAAGTGCCATGGCAAGCTCAAGCTTAGGATCATTGATGCCCAATGCGCCTAATACTTCGTCACAAGTTTCTTTCATCACTTGTGCGCGTGGATCAAAGTTTTTATAAACGCGATGACCAAAGCCCATCAGTTTCACTTCACGGCTTTTCACTTTTTCCATGAATTCAGGCACATTTTCAACTGAACCGATCTCATCTAACATCTCAAGCACGGCTTCGTTCGCGCCGCCATGTGATGGTCCCCAAAGGGCGGCGATACCAGCAGCGATACACGCATAAGGGTTAGCGCCAGTAGAACCTGCTAGACGTACCGTAGACGTTGACGCGTTTTGCTCGTGGTCAGCATGTAAAGTAAAGATTTTGTCCATGGCGCGAGTGATGACGTCATTGGTTTGGTAATCAACATCAGCAGGCGTGGCAAACATCATGTATAAGAAGTTTTCAGCATAGCTAAAGTCATTGCGTGGATACATGAACGGTTCGCCTTGCGAGTATTTATAACTCATCGCAGCAAGCGTTGGCATTTTAGCGATTAGACGGATAGCCGTGATTTCACGATGCTCTTCGTTACTGACGTCTAATGCTTCATGATAAAACGCGGATAAAGCACCAACGACACCAACCATAATGGCCATCGGATGCGCGTCACGGCGGAAGCCTTCAAAGAACTTGCGCAATTGATCATGAACACCCGTATGCTTACGGATTTTTTCAAAGAAATCTGCTTTTTGCTCAGCGTTCGGCAAGTCGCCATGAATCAAGGCATAAGCCACTTCTAAATATTCAGCATTGTTTGCCAATTGATCGATAGGGTAGCCGCGGTGTAGTAGCTCACCTTTACCGCCATCAATATAAGTAATCTTTGATTCAACAGGAGCGGTTACTTTAAAACCAGGGTCATAAGACCAAAACCCTGATTCTTGTAGAGCAGCAATATCTAGAACTGGACGCCCTAAAGTACCTTCGATAATAGGAAACTCGTATTCTTTACCATTGACGGTTAGTTTGGCATTAGTGTCAGCCATAAATTGCTCTCCATTGGTTTTAGCTTGTTAGAATAAAATTACGACAGACGCATACCCTCGGTCTATCGTTAGTCAAATCATAAAAATGCATTTAACTCATTTAATACGCAGGGTATATTAGCAGTAATTACTTATGATTTGAAAAGACTTTTACCATCAATAGCACCAATTGGCACGGTTTAGTCGTGTTTATTCACTGTAATTTTTGTATCAAAATATGTCTGATTGGTTATTTTGCTTAGAAAGCTTGTTTTTATGACAGTAAGTACAGCTACATTATCCGCATAATTTTTAAAGAATTTTACGATAATAATGTAGCAGGTTTTATTAATATTCGGGTTAAAAACAGACAGAGTATGCGTAGTAGACGAATTGAGTTTGGCGTAAATTTCCTCAAAATTGAGCAATTTTGGCAAATACGTATGACCGCTGTCTATTTATTTGTTAACCCAGCGTTTGCCTTTTACTACTTAGGGGATAAATTTGTAATTATCGCCCAGTCATTTTATAATTGTAGGAACTTAACTGGCACTCGCTTTGTGCGAATTGATAAGTGGTCATGATGTAGTGTCGTTTTTCTATTCATACTCGGTTATGGCTGAGTAGCACAAGAGCAACGACGCACTAGCGTTTTGATAGACAATATCTGTAATCCATGGTTTGAATGCTTTTGTTAACTGTTCTATTTTTAAGTCATTAGTAAAAGGGCTGTATTGATATCGATGACGGAGTAGCGTTGTTTTTATTGATATGACCAGTAAAAATAGACTAGTTAATCGATCTTACTCATGTTTATTTTCTTTGTTGTATAATAGACGGGTTGTTTTATAGACCTGTCGATTTGACGAGCGATATTAAACAGTTTATCAATACCTTGAACCCCACGATCCTTTCTTCATATTTAGCGCAAACTAAACGAAGTCAGCTAGCTCTTCCTTACTTTATTCGTCTCGTGTGTTGCTCAATGCTTAATCGACATCAGTGATATCAAGCGTTGATAGCAGATACAGGAGTATAACCGCAAAAAGGATGCCCGCTGTGAAAAGCAACCGACCTATTGATCTGCCTTTAAGCCAAGTGATTAGCGTTAATCGCTCACCGATTGCGATCGCCTCTATCTTGCATCGTATCTCTGGCATTATTTTATTTTTATTGATTCCTGTCATGCTGTGGTTACTACAGAACTCATTGGCTTCGGCTGAGAGCTTTAAAACCGTATTTGACAACGTACTTGTGCGCTTCTTAGCATGGATATTTGTTGCCGCGATTGCTTATCACTTTGTGATGGGTATTAAGCACTTATTCGCTGATATGGGCATGAACGAAGAGCTAAAATCTGGCCGCACTGCGTCTATGGTTAGTTTTGTGATTGCAGCAATTCTAATTGTCGCGTCATTTGTATGGGTGATGTTCTAATGATAAAAAATGATTCAGGAATCAAAAGTGCGACTGGTCTGACAGGTTCAGGCTCACGCGATTGGATTATCCAGCGTATTAGCGCTGTCGTTTTAGCCGTTTATAGTGTGGTATTGCTGGGCTTCTTTTTGATGCACGGCGAGGTTACTTATCTTGAATGGTCATCATTCATGACCAGTTTGCCTATGCGCCTATTTAGCTTGGTGGCGGTACTTGCCCTAGCTGGTCATGCTTGGGTTGGTATGTGGACCGTGTTCACCGACTATATCACGACTGGCAAATTGGGCTCAAGCGCAGCGGGTCTACGCTTAGTGCTACAATCATTGATGATTATCGCTATTTTAGTGTTTCTATTTTGGGGCATTATGATTTTTTGGGGTACTGGTTTCGGTGTGGTTGCTGTTTAACGATAGCCAATCCCCTATAATCTGGATACGGTGTCAGGCTCGCTTAGTCTACTATTTGTAGTTCTGGTGACATGCCTTCCTTGTATCCATATTATATTGAACAGACTATGTATTGATAATATTTATTTATCTGTAACTTGATTTATCTATAAACAATAACGGACGCGACTAGCAAATGTCAAAGTCATCCGTTAGTAGCCAAAAATAGTCATAGCCAATCATAGCGTTGGACATCATTGACTTAGCCAGTCACTTATATAATAGGTGCGCTATGGTTTAGTCAGTGAGCGAACCCAATATAACGATAGATATGCAAATTAGGTGGTTAAAGGTTGTGAGCGTCATCCACTTTGATAATTGCAAATAGTGGCAAGACAATAAAGTGTTTTGTCCAGCAATAGGATGATTTTGAGACAGCCTTTTTATTTACTTCTAAGCATTAATAGGCATTAGGAAAACCGTAATGGCAACTAGACAAGATAATACCATTAGTAATATTAAGACGCTAAACTATGACGCAGTCATCGTTGGTGGCGGCGGCTCAGGTATGCGTGCTTCACTACATTTGGCAGAAGCAGGCATGAAAGTTGCCGTTTTGACCAAAGTATTCCCAACCCGTTCGCACACGGTTGCGGCTCAGGGCGGTATCGGCGCAAGTTTGGGCAACATGAGCAATGATAACTGGCATTTCCACTTTTATGACACCGTTAAAGGGTCAGATTGGTTGGGTGACCAAGACGCGATTGAATACATGTGCCGTGAAGCGCCTAAAGTAGTCTATGAGCTTGAGCACATGGGTATGCCGTTTGACCGTAACGAAGACGGCACGATTTATCAGCGTCCGTTCGGTGGTCATACCTCAAACTATGGCGAAAAAGCCGTACAACGTGCGTGTGCTGCAGCTGACCGTACGGGTCACGCGCTATTACATACGTTATATCAGAAGAATTTGCAGCAAGGCACTGAGTTCTTTATCGAGTGGATTGCGCTTGATTTGATCAAAGACGAAGCGGGTAATATCAACGGTGTTATCGCGCTTGAACAAGAAACCGGTACGGTTGCCGTATTCCAGTCACCGATTACTGTCCTAGCGACAGGTGGTGCTGGTCGTATCTTCGCCGCTTCTACTAACGCTTATATCAATACTGGTGACGGTATTGGCATGGCCGTTCGTGCTGGTATTCCATTACAAGACATGGAGTTTTGGCAGTTCCACCCAACGGGCGTTCATGGTGCAGGCGTACTGTTAACTGAAGGTTGCCGCGGTGAAGGCGCAATCTTACGTAACAAAGATGGTGAAGCGTTCATGGAGCGCTATGCGCCAACGGTTAAAGACTTGGCACCACGTGATTTGGTTTCTCGTTCTATGGATCAAGAGATCAAAGAAGGTCGCGGCTGTGGTCCAAACGCTGACCATATCGTAATGGATATGACGCATTTGGGTGTAGAAACCATCATGAAGCGTTTGCCATCGGTATTTGAGATTGGTAAAAACTTCGCTAACGTCGATATCACCAAAGAGCCAATTCCCGTTATTCCAACTATTCATTATATGATGGGCGGTATTCCAACCACTATTCATGGTCAAGTCATTAAGCCTGATCTAGAAGCAGGTACGGATGAAGACGGTCTATATGCAAAAGGCAACGTGGTTAAAGGTCTTTATGCTATCGGCGAATGTGCTTGTGTCAGTGTTCACGGTGCCAACCGCTTAGGTACGAATTCACTGCTTGATCTATTGGTATTTGGTCGTGCTGCTGGTAAGCATATCGTTGATGAATTCCATCATGCCGATCATAACTATAAGCCTCTAGATCCACGCGTACTAGATTATACGGTCGGTCGTTTAGACAAGCTGCAACAGTCGATCGAAGGCTATAATGCCCAAGACGTGGCTGACGAGATTCGTGCGACCATGCAAGCGCATGCGAGTGTGTTCCGTACGCAAGCGATGATGGACGAAGGTGTTGAGAAGATTTTAGCGCTTGGTGACAAGATTGAAAAAATCCATTTGGCCGATAAATCACAAGTATTTAACACAGCGCGCATTGAAGCATTCGAAGTGGCTAACTTATATGAAGTGGCAAAAGCGACAATGGTATCAGCGGCAATGCGTCACGAAAGCCGCGGTGCTCATAGTGTGTCTGACTATGACCGTCCAGAAGATGATGATTACGCACCAAATGGCCGTAATGACCACGAGTGGATGAAGCATACCTTATGGTATTCTGAAGGCAATCGCATCATTTATAAGCCAGTTCGTAAAGTACCACTAACGGTTGATTATATCGAACCGAAAGTTCGCGTCTATTAATTCTGGACTGCGCAATTTAGCGATACGAACAGCGTAAACGTTTTATTTTTTATTCATTTATTAAAAGGTGACCGCCAGCTACATGCTCATGCCAGCGTGACAATATGATTAGTTGATATTTGATAATTACTGTCAATATGGGCTAATCAATAGCGCTGATATGATGCAACCTTTGTATGCCCGCCATCACCTACGTGTGGAGTTTAGCATTATGAGCCGAGGTACTCGCACCATCGAAATCTATCGCTACGATCCTGATCTGGACGCAGCGCCGCGCATGCAAACGTATACGATTGAGTTGCTAGACTCAGATCGTATGTTGCTTGACGTGTTATTACGCCTGAAAAAGGAAGATGAAACACTGACCTTCCGTCGCTCTTGCCGTGAAGGTATTTGTGGCTCTGATGGCATGAACATCAATGGCAAAAATGGTCTAGCGTGTCTCATTAACATGAACACTCTGCCAGAAAAAGTCACGGTTCGTCCATTACCAGGTCTACCTGTTGTTCGCGATTTGGTTGTTGATATGAACCAATTCTATGAGCAATATGAGAAAGTACATCCGTACTTGATCAATGACCAGCCAGCACCGCCGACAGAGCGTTTGCAGTCACCTGAGCAACGCGAAAAGCTAAACGGTTTGTACGAATGTATTCTATGCGCATGCTGTTCAACCAGCTGTCCATCGTTCTGGTGGAACCCTGATAAATTCTTAGGTCCATCAGCATTACTGCATGCTTATCGCTTCGTAGCTGATAGCCGTGATGGTGATACGCAAGCACGTTTGGCGCGTTTAGATGATCCATTTAGCCTATTCCGTTGCCGCGGTATCATGAATTGTGTATCAGTTTGTCCAAAAGGCTTAAACCCAACCAAAGCAATTGGTCATTTACGTAATATGCTCATTGACCAAGCAGGTTAATCGTTTATAATTGTCTGGTTTTTTTGCAGATAGCGTACGAAAAACACCACCTAATCATTAGGTGGTGTTTTTTATGAACAATATATCTGAGATTCTTTGGTTGTCTTTCAGTGCCAGATAGGGCTTATAGAGACGATTATTCGACATGGTTAAAGGTAAGGCTGGGCTATCAATACGTTGGTTGTATGTAAGAAGGCATGATATATACGTCAGCAATCTATATAATTGGTGTTAGAAAAAAGTATTCAGCCAGAGATATTCACCACGTTAAATGTTAGAATAGCGCATTATTTTAATAATTAGTCGTTTTGACGAACCACTATCAGTCGTTAATGGTTAACTTACTGATAAATAAGTATTCAAAACAAGTAATAGACTGGAATAATACATCCAAAATGATAGTAGATATTCATTACCTAAATAGTTAGTATTGAACAAACAAACTATGGCGCGAAACGCTGTCATGCTACTCTATACAGCAACGCATGTTTGCCATAAAAGCAATGATAGCTTGGAAATAACCAGACGTTCCAGCGAGAATAGCCAAATGATAGGCCAGCTGAAGGCGTCAATAATTCATCGATCGTTTATCTTTGATGAATTGGTTATAACTAACTTCAGTATATATAAATTAATGTTGTGAGACGAGTCAGATAACAAAACTGGACGTTCACAAATAATTATATTTTTAATATAGCTATTGTAATGGCACTTATTATCACTATTTAGCATCACTGTCTGTCATAAGCAAAAGCACAGACAAGCGTACTTTTCTTTTATAGTAATAAGTGTGGTTCATAGAGCAGTATTGAACAGAATACGATTGAGTTTTTATAGCATTAAGTATTTAGATGTCTCACATACAACAGATTACACAATAATAAGCACGATTCCATTCATTTATCTATCAAATAGACGATTATTATGAATAGTATAACTAAAGAAGCCGCAAGCCTAGGACATACAGAACTGGCTGCTGACAACGCCAGCTATATAGAAGCTCTTTATGAGCAGTACCTAAACGACCCTGATAGCGTTGATACCGATTGGCAAACGTATTTTGAACAATACAAATCGCCAAACGATGCACAGCATAACGCTATTAAGGAACAGTTTTTGTTGCTTGCTCGCAACCAAACTGCCAACAAAGCCAGCACTCAAGCGCCTGATGCAGATGCAGGCTTAGCTGACTGTGCCAACCCTAAACAAATGGGTGTACAGCAGCTAATTTCAGCTTACCGTCGCCGTGGTCATCGCCGCGCCAAGCTTGATCCGTTAAATCTACATCCACGTGCAGAAGTGGAAGATTTGACCCTTGCTTATCATAATCTTTCAGAAGCAGATCTGGATACCGTATTTCCTACCAATGATTTGAACATCGGTAAAGACGAAGCGCCTTTACGTGAAATCATCGAAATTATGGAACGTGTTTACTGCCGTTACATTGGTACTGAATACATGCACGTTACCACCAGTACTGAAAAACGCTGGATGGAAAAGTATCTAGAAACCAACTTAGGTTACATCAAGTTTGATAAAGAAAAGCGCTTATCTATTCTTGAGCGCCTAACAGCAGCTGAAGGTCTCGAAAAATACTTAGCACGTAAATATACGGGTGTTAAGCGTTTCGGACTAGAGGGTGGCGAAAGCTTTATCCCTGCTATCAATGAAATCATTCAACGTGCAGGCGGTTACGGCACTAAAGAGATGGTCATTGGTATGGCTCACCGTGGACGCCTAAACCTACTGGTCAATATCTTAGGTAAAAACCCTGCGGACTTGTTTGACGAGTTTGATGGTAAAGTACAGCCAGAAAAAGGCTCAGGTGACGTTAAATACCATAATGGTTTTTCATCAAACGTGATGACGCCAGGCGGTGAAGCGCATTTGGCTTTAGCATTTAACCCATCACATCTTGAGATTGTCGCACCGGTATTGCAAGGCTCTGTACGTGCCCGTCAGGTGCGCCGCAACGATCAGCCGCTACTGGATAATAAAGGTGGTAATTCAGTATTGCCAATCGTTATTCATGGTGATGCTGCGTTTGCTGGTCAAGGCGTGGTTCAAGAAACGTTCCAGATGTCACAAACCCGTGCTTATACCACTGGTGGTACTGTACATATTGTGATCAATAACCAAGTCGGTTTCACGACCAGCCGTCAAGAAGACGTGCGTTCGACTGAGTACTGTACTGATGTTGCAAAAATGGTACATGCACCTATCCTACATGTGAACGGTGATGATCCTGAGTCGGTCGTATTTGCCGCGCAGTTAGCATTAGATTACCGTCACGAGTTTGATAAAGACATCATTATCGATCTGTTCTGCTATCGCCGTAATGGTCATAATGAAGCCGATGAGCCGTCAGCGACTCAGCCACTCATGTATGCAGTTATCAAGAAGCTACCAACGACTCGTACGATTTATGCACAAAAACTCATCGAAGACGGTATTTTGAATGCTGAAGAAGAAAAGCAGTATGAAGATGACTATCGTGAGTCTTTAGACCGTGGTGACTATGTTGCAAACTCATTGGTTAATGAGCCTAACGAAGAATTGTTTGTCGATTGGAAACCTTATTTAGGTCACGATTTGGTGGATGATTGGGATACCAGTGTCGACATCGAGATTCTAAAAGGGTATGGACGTCGTATGGCGGAAATGCCAGAAGGCTATAAGTTACAACGCCAAGTCCAAAAAGTGGTTGAGCAGCGCTTGGCCATGCAGACAGGCGAAGAGCCATTAAACTGGGGTGCAGCTGAAACGTTGGCATACGCATCACTAGTCGATAACGATAAAGTATTGGTACGTATTACTGGTGAAGACGTTGGTCGTGGTACTTTCTCACATCGTCATAGCGAAATCTATAATATCAATGATGGCAGTATGTATGTGCCATTGGCTCATATGAGTGACACTCAAGCCCGCTTTGCCACTTATAACTCATTGTTATCAGAAGAAGCGGTATTAGCATTTGAATATGGTTATGCAACGACAGTACCAAACGCCTTGATCGTTTGGGAAGCGCAGTTTGGTGACTTCGTCAACGGCGCGCAGGTGGTGATTGACCAGTTTATCTCAAGTGGTGAGACGAAATGGCAGCGCGTTTGTGGTCTAACTATGTTATTACCACATGGTTTTGAAGGTCAAGGTCCTGAGCATTCATCTGCTCGTCTTGAGCGTTTCTTACAGCTATGTGCTGAAGACAATATGCAAGTAATAACGCCAACGACACCTGCACAGATCTATCATGCGCTACGTCGTCAAGCGGTTCGCCCAATTCGTAAGCCATTGATTGTCATGTCACCGAAGAGTTTACTACGTCATAAGCTAGCCACGTCAAATCTTGAAGAGCTAGCGAATGGTAAGTTTGAAACGGTACTGCCAGAGATGGACAACCAAAATGCAGACAAAGTCACTCGTATGGTGCTTTGTGGTGGTAAAGTTTATTACGACTTACTTGAGCAGCGCCGCGCATTAGGTCTAGATCATGTCGCTATTGTTCGTATTGAGCAGCTCTACCCATTACCAGAGCAGCGTTTGATGGCTGAGATTGAAAAATACAGCAACTTGGCTGAGATCGTCTGGACACAAGAAGAGCCGCTGAACCAAGGCGCTTGGTATTATTTAGCACCGCATATGTTCCGTATCGTCGTACCACACCCAACCAAGGCGAAAGTCATGGAGCCAGTGGCGCGTCCTGCGAGTGCAGCACCTGCTACAGGGTCACCGAAACTGCATGCTCAACAGCAGCAAGCGTTGATCGCTGGTGGTCTTGGTATCAGTGTCGATGAGTTGGCTAAGTAACAGATTATTGAAGATAAATGAATCAGGCGATAACAGTCAGTATGTTGTAATAAAATCTAGATAGTATTATCTAAGATCGCTATGCAAGATGGCACTGACTGCCTATCACGACTTAATAACAAATATGAATATCCCAATCTAAGGAGTATATCGATGGCTGATATCAAAGCCCCCGTTTTTCCAGAATCAGTTGCCGACGGTACTATCGTTGAGTGGCATGTCACTGAAGGTCAGCAAGTCAATCGTGATGACCTATTGGCTGAAATCGAAACTGATAAAGTCGTATTAGAAGTTGTGGCGCCTGATAATGGCGTTATGACCAAAATCGTTAAGCAGGTTGATGATACCGTGTTGTCTGACGAGATCATTGGTCAATTCGAAGCTGGTGCAAGCGCCAGTGCAGATAATGCTCCTGCGGTAGATCCAGATCAACCAGCAGCGCCAGTACAAGCTAAGCAAGCAGCAGATGGTGGCGAGCCTGTCCAAGCAACAGATAAAAAAGACGAAGCGGACCATAAAGATCAAAGCCCAGCGGTGCGTAAAGCAGCGAAAGAGTCTGGCGTTGATCCTAAAGAAGTTGAAGGTAGTGGTCGCGGCGGTCGTGTGACCAAAACCGATATGGCTAACCCAACATTGAAAGCAGACAGCAGCATCAAATCTGATAGCGGCCGTCCAGTGGCTGAATCAATGGGTGAGCGTACTGAGAAACGTGTTCCAATGACACGTCTACGTAAGACAGTCGCCAATCGTCTGCTAGCAGCTTCACAAGAAACGGCGATGCTAACGACGTTTAACGAAGTGAACATGAAGCCATTAATGGACATGCGCGCTAAATATAAAGACCAGTTCGAAAAACGTCATGGCGTACGTTTAGGCTTTATGTCATTGTTCGTGAAAGCGGCAACCGAAGCACTTAAACGCTTCCCAGCAGTAAACGCTTCACTAGACGGTGATGACATTGTTTATCATGGTTTCTACGATATCGGTGTTGCTGTATCATCTGATCGTGGTTTGGTTGTTCCAGTACTACGTGATACTGATCGCATGAGCATGGCGGACGTCGAAAGCCGTATCCGTGAGCTTGGTGGCTTGGCTCAAAAAGGTAAACTTGGTCTAGATGACATGACTGGTGGTACGTTCACTATCTCAAATGGCGGTGTATTTGGCTCATTAATGTCTACACCTATTTTGAACCCACCACAAACAGCTATCCTAGGTATGCATGCGATCAATGACCGTCCTATGGCTGTTGATGGTAAAGTTGAAATTCTACCGATGATGTATCTTGCATTGTCTTATGACCATCGTATGATTGATGGTAAAGAAGCGGTACAATTCTTAGTAACCATCAAAGAATTGGTTGAAGATCCAGCCATGTTGCTACTAGACCTGTAAGCTTTTAAGCTTGTATTGGCAACCGCTGATACAAGCTTTTTAACTTTAGTTTAAACAGTGGTGCTCGTTGTTTATTAATAAATAAGAATGCTTCGCTGATATGGTGTATTTACCATAGAGTAGAAACGAAACATATGGACTAAAAAAATCGCTTATTTATTAACGAGACAATCCTCAGTTTAAACGATATTTACAATTAGAACGATAATTAGAAATAGGAACGTACTATGAAAGACAATTATGATTTAGTCGTCATCGGCGGCGGTCCTGGTGGTTATGAAGCCGCTATCCGTGCAGGTCAGTTAGGTATGAGCGTTGCTTGTATCGAAAAGCGTGTCTATAAAGGTGAGCCAGCACTTGGCGGCACTTGCTTAAACGTTGGTTGCATCCCATCAAAAGCACTACTTGATAGCTCGCATCGTTACGAAGCGACTAAGCATGACCTTGCTGAGCATGGTATCAGCACTGGTGATGTCGCTATCGATATCGAGCAAATGATTGCTCGTAAAGAAGGCATTGTTAAGCAATTGACGGGCGGCGTTGCTGCACTATTGAAAGGTAATGGCGTTGACTGGCTACAAGGCTGGGGTACGCTGGTTGATGGTAAAGGCGCTGATAAGCAAATTAAATTTACCGCCCTTGCAGATGAAGCAGAAACGACCATCACTGCTAAAAACGTGATTCTTGCGGCAGGTTCTGTGCCGATCGATATCCCAGTTGCTAAAACTGATGGCGATCGCATCGTTGACTCTACTGGCGCCCTTGATTTCACTGCTGTACCTAAACGTTTAGGCGTGATTGGTGCTGGTGTTATCGGTCTTGAGCTTGGTTCAGTATGGCGTCGTCTAGGCGCTGAAGTGGTTGTTTATGAAGCGTTGCCAAGTTTCTTAGCAGCTGCTGACAAAGATATCGCAAAAGAAGCGGGCAAAATGCTGAAGAAGCAAGGTCTTGATATCCGCGTTGATACCAAAGTAACCAATGCTGAAGTCAAAGGCGATCAAGTTGTTGTCACGAGCGAAACCAAAGGCGAGTCATCTGAAGAAAGCTTCGACAAACTGATCGTTTGTGTTGGTCGCCGTGCTTATTCTGAAAAATTACTTGGCGATGACAGTGGCATTCAATTGACTGAACGTGGTCTTATCGACGTCAACGATCAATGTAAAACCAATCTTGATGGTGTTTATGCCATCGGTGATTTGGTTCGTGGTCCAATGCTTGCACATAAAGCGATGGAAGAAGGCATGATGGCCGTTGAGCGCATTCATGGCGAAAAAGCCCAAGTTAATTACGACACGATTATTAACGTCATCTATACCCATCCAGAAATCGCATGGGTTGGTTTGACTGAGCAAGAAGCTGAAGCCGCTGGCTACGAAGTTAAAACAGGTTCATTCAACCTAGCAGCGAACGGTCGTGCATTGGCTCAAAGCGAAGCGGAAGGCTCTATCAAAGTCGTGGCTGATGCTAAAACAGATCGCCTATTAGGTATGCATGCTATCTCTGCTGGTGCTGGTGATATCGTCCATCAAGGTATGATCGCGATGGAATTTGTCTCTAGTATCGAAGATTTGCAATTGATGACTTTTGCTCATCCAACCATTTCAGAAGCCGTGCATGAAGCTGCTCTGTCTGCTGATGGCCGTGCTATTCACGCCATTCAGCGTAAAAAGCGTAAGAAATAAGTCGTTATTTTGATCAGTACCAACTTATAACCTGATCGCGGTGGGGTTGTTATGGCTTCCACCACGGTCATGAGTGCGCCATATGCTTGTCTAATATGTATATACGCGCACTTGTTTTCACTTTTTATTAATTGTAAAAAATAAAGGATACAATCAATGAATTTACATGAGTATCAAGCAAAAGAGCTATTAAAAAGCTATGGTTTGCCGATTCAAGAAGGCATTATTGCCTATAACGGCGACGAAGCTGCTGCTGCTTTCGATAAAACGCCAACAGACATTGCGGTTATTAAAGCGCAAGTACATGCTGGTGGTCGCGGTAAAGCGGGTGGCGTAAAGCTGGTTAAAACTCGTGAAGAAGCCAAGCAAGTTGCTGAAGAGCTAATCGGTACCAATTTGGTTACTTTCCAAACTGACGCTGATGGCCAACCAGTTAACTTCGTATTGGTTGCAGAAGATATGTATCCAGTACAAACTGAGCTATATCTTGGTGCAGTCGTTGATCGTTCTACGCGTCGCGTAACGTTCATGGCATCAACTGAAGGCGGCGTTGATATCGAAGAAGTCGCAAATGAGACACCAGAAAAAATCTTTAAAGTAAACGTTGATCCTTTAGTTGGTTTGATGCCTTTCCAAGCACGTGATGTGGCATTCAAACTAGGTTTAGAAGGCAAGCAAATCAATCAATTCGTTAAATTGATGACAGGCGCGTATCAAGCATTTATCGATAACGATTTTGCCTTGTTAGAAATCAACCCATTAGCCGTTCGTGAAAATGGCGAAATCGTTTGTGTTGATGGCAAAATTGGTATCGATTCAAACGCACTGTATCGTCTGCCTAAAATTGCAGCACTACAAGACAAGTCACAAGAAAATGAGCGTGAGCTTAAAGCGGCTGAGTTTGACCTAAACTATGTTGCTCTAGAAGGCAATATCGGTTGTATGGTTAACGGTGCTGGTCTTGCTATGGCGACCATGGATATCATCAAATTGTACGGCGGCAAGCCTGCTAACTTCTTGGACGTTGGCGGCGGCGCGACTAAAGATCGCGTTGTTGAAGCATTCAAGATTATTCTTGAAGACAGCAGCGTTGAAGGTGTTTTAATCAACATCTTCGGTGGTATCGTACGTTGTGACATGATTGCAGAAGCGATTATCGCTGCTATCAAAGAAGTTGACGTAAAAGTACCTGTTGTTGTCCGTCTAGAGGGTAACAACGCTGAAAAAGGCGCGCAAATCCTAGAAGAGTCTGGTCTGAAATTGATTTCTGCCCAAGGCCTATCAGATGCGGCTCAAAAAATTGTCGATGCTGTTAAAGCTTAATATATTTGAGGCATAGTCCTCTAAATATACGTGCTTAAGCATAGTAGTCAACGCGTAATAGCAGCTTGTTGGTATAAATTTATCATTAACATTTAATGGATAACACATCATCAAGTGGCTATTGCAAGACAACCGAATACAAGGAATAAATAATGAGTGTATTAATCGATAAAGATACCAAAGTATTGGTACAAGGTTTTACTGGTAAAAATGGTACGTTCCACTCTGAGCAAGCGATCGAATACGGTACTAAAGTCGTCGGCGGTGTAACCCCAGGTAAAGGCGGTCAAACGCATTTAGGCCTACCAGTATTCAACACGATGGCAGAAGCTATGGAAGCCACCCAAGCTGACGCTTCTGTTATCTATGTACCAGCACCATTTGTACTAGATTCTATCGTTGAAGCGGTAGATGCTGGTGTTAAATTGATTATCGTTATTACTGAAGGCGTGCCTACTTTAGACATGCTAAAAGCAAAACGTTATATCGAAGAAGCTGAAGGCGTACGCATGGTTGGTCCTAACTGCCCAGGTGTTATCACGCCAGGTCAGTGCAAAATTGGCATCATGCCAGGTCATATCCATTTGCCAGGTAAAGTGGGTATCATCTCACGCTCTGGTACATTGACTTATGAAGCCGTTGCTCAGACCACCAAGCTTGGTTTTGGTCAATCAACTTGTATCGGTATCGGTGGTGACCCTATCCCTGGTATGAACCAAATTGACGCATTGAAACTGTTCCAAGAAGATCCACAAACTGAAGCGATCATTCTAATCGGTGAGATCGGTGGTACTGCTGAAGAAGAAGCCGCTGCTTATATCAAAGACCATGTGACTAAGCCAGTGGTTGGTTATATCGCTGGTGTTACCGCTCCAGAAGGCAAGCGTATGGGTCATGCAGGCGCGATTATCTCTGGTGGTCAAGGTACTGCTGAAGAGAAATTTAAAGCGTTTGAAGATGCTGGTATCGCGTATACGCGTGACCCATCTAAGCTTGGCGAGAAATTGAAAGAAGTTACTGGTTGGTAAGATAGGCATAAGTCTACAGTTTAACTACCAAAACTGCATTGAAATATCGAGAAGACACCCCTACAATGGGGTGTCTTTTTTTGTCTCGAAAATAAATTTATGAAAAATAAGATACTAGTTACGGGCGGTGCGGGTTATATTGGCACACACACCTGTATCGCACTGCATGAAGCTGGGTATGATATTGTAGTTTACGACAACTTATCTAATAGTAGTCGTGAAGCAATCAATTGCATCTCGGCTCTCATTGGTCAACCTATTGATTTTATCGAAGGCGATATTCGCGATGCTGAGTCACTTAAACAAGTATTTTCGTTCCATCGTTTCTTCGGCGTGATTCACTTCGCTGGACTAAAAGCAGTTGGTGAATCTGTTGCCAAGCCATTGCTGTACTACAATAACAACGTCAGTGGTACCATTACCTTACTACAGGTGATGGCAGAGTATGATGTCAAAAACCTCGTTTTTTCTTCCTCTGCGACTGTTTATGGTGATCCCGAAACTCTACCTATCGATGAGAACTCAAAGCGCTCTTCTACCAATCCCTATGGTCAGAGCAAACTTGCCGTCGAGCACATATTAGAAGACCTTGCCGTATCCGATGACAGTTGGAACCTGATTCCTCTGAGATACTTTAATCCAGTAGGGGCGCATCCATCAGGTCAGATTGGCGAAGATCCAAATGATATACCGAATAATTTGATGCCTTATATCTCTCAAGTAGCTGTTGGTAAGCTTGTCAAACTTAATATTTTTGGTAATGACTATCCAACTATTGATGGTACTGGTGTGCGTGATTTTATCCATGTCACTGACTTGGCAACAGGTCATGTCGCTGCGTTAAATTATTTAGAGCGACAAGTGGCACCAGTAGGATTTTTACCGATTAATTTAGGCACTGGTAAAGGTACTTCTGTATTAGAGTTAGTAACGGCATTTTCTAACGTTTCTGGACAACCAATTCCTTATCAATTTGCAGACCGCCGCGCAGGTGACATTGCTAGTTGCTATGCAAGTGCTGATAAGGCAAAGGAGCTATTAGGCTGGGAGGCAAAACTATCTATCACTGACATGTGCCAAGATACATGGCGGTGGCAAAGCATGAATCCTAATGGGTATTATATAAAATAATTTATATCGAAAATATATTGTAATTAATAAGAGAACTTTATGATAAAAGTACTAAGCATTTTTGGCACACGTCCTGAAGCCATTAAAATGGCACCAGTGGTCAAAGCCTTAGAAGCTAACCCTAATATTCAATCATTAGTTTGTGTGACAGCACAGCATCGTGAAATGCTTGATCAGGTATTGTCGTTATTTGAGATCACACCTGATTATGACTTAGATATTATGAAGTCTGGTCAAAGTTTGACTCAAGCCAGTTCAAGAATGCTACTTGCTCTTGAACCTATTCTTGAAGAGTGTCAGCCAGATTTAGTATTGGTTCACGGTGATACCTCAACTACCTTATGCGGAGCGCAGGCTGCTTTTTATCAACAGATTCCTATTGGTCATGTAGAGTCTGGATTACGTACCTACAATATTTACTCTCCATGGCCAGAAGAAGCTAATAGACAACTAACCAGCATTATTACTAAACTACATTTTGCACCCACCAAAACGGCTGCTCAGCATCTATATGATGAACATAATAATCCTGACTTCATTTATGTCACTGGGAATACAGTCGTTGACGCACTATTAGATGTTAAAAATAAACTAGAAACTAATGAGATGCTGAGATTTGAATTACAGCAACAGTTCTCAGAATTAGACTTTACCAAGCGTCGTGTATTGATTACCGGGCATCGCCGAGAAAATTTTGGTGATGGTTTTGAGTCGATCTGCCAAGCAATTCAGGAGCTTGCTCAAAAATACCCAGATTATGAGTTTGTTTATCCTGTACATTTGAACCCCAATGTGAAAGAACCAGTTGGACGTTTATTACGTGGTCTTGATAATGTTAGGTTAATTCAACCGCAGGACTACCTACCATTCGTCTATTTGATGAGTACCAGTCATATTATCTTAACTGACTCTGGTGGTATTCAAGAAGAAGCTCCGTCGCTCGGTATTCCAGTTCTAGTGATGCGTGAAACAACTGAGCGTCAAGAGGCAGTT
Organism: Psychrobacter sp. NPDC064578; assembly: GCF_044901245.1. NCBI lineage: Bacteria > Pseudomonadati > Pseudomonadota > Gammaproteobacteria > Moraxellales > Moraxellaceae > Psychrobacter > Psychrobacter sp. NPDC064578. The sequence goes on along the minus strand of NZ_JBJDPI010000001.1, from coordinate 335,333 downwards.
GAAGCAGGAACCGTTAAATTAGTTGGTACTCATCACGCTACTATTGTGGCTGAAGTTAGTAATCTCATTGAAAATGAGGCTTTATACTTAAAGATGAGTGAGGCACATAATCCGTACGGTGATGGGCAGGCTTCACAACGTATAGCAAAGACGATTGTTAATTTTTTTGGACATAAAGAAGCTTAGAAAATTGAATCGACTATGAATAAATTAAGTGAGAGAAAGATGAAAAATATTTGTGTGTTTGGTCTAGGATATATTGGTTTACCGACAGCCGCGATGTTCGCACATCATGGTGCCAATGTTATTGGTGTCGATGTTAATCCGCATGCGGTTGAAACGATTAATCAAGGCAAGATTCATATCGTAGAGCCAGGTCTAGAAGCGATTGTCAAACAAGCGGTAGATAATGGTAAGCTTAAAGCTAGCCTTACACCAGTACACTCAGATGCTTATCTCATCGCAGTACCGACGCCTTTCAAAGGCGATGATCACGAACCTGATTTATCCTATATTCATGCTGTTAGTAAAGCATTAGCCCCTCTGTTAGAAAAAGGTGACGTGGTAATTCTAGAGTCAACCTCACCAGTGGGTGCCACTGAGAAAATGGTCGAATGGCTCGCTGAAGAGCGCCCTGATCTTACTTTTCCTAAGTATCATGAGCCTGAAAATGAAGCCGATATCTTTGTTGCTTATTGCCCCGAGCGTGTACTGCCAGGTAAGGTAGTAGAAGAGCTGATTTCAAATGATCGTATTATTGGTGGAATGACCAAAGAATCGACGGAAAAAGCCCAAGAAGTGTATCGTATATTCGTAGAAGGTGATTTGCTCGCAACCAACTCTCGCACTGCTGAAATGGCAAAGCTCACTGAAAACGCCTCTCGTGATGTGAGTATTGCTTTTGCTAACGAGCTCTCTATCATATCTGATAAATTAGATATTAACGTATGGGAACTGATTGAGCTGGCCAATCATCATCCACGGGTGAACATTCTACAGCCTGGTGCTGGAGTCGGGGGTCATTGTATCGCTGTGGACCCTTGGTTTATCGTTAATCAAAACCCAGACGAAGCTAAGATTATTCGTGCTGCACGTGAGATAAATGATAATAAGCCTAAATGGGTAATCGAGAAAATCATTGCTGAAGTAGATAAGCTAAAAGAACAAGGTGTTGAGACACCAGTTGTAGCGTTGCTAGGTTTAGCCTTTAAGCCCAATATTGATGATCTACGTGAGAGTCCAGCAGTGCACATTGCTCTTAAAATATTAAATAATAAGAATATGGATGTTCTTTTAGTAGAACCTAATATATCGATGCTCCCTCCTATACTAGGAGATGGAAAATTGGTTTCACTCGATATAGCTTTAAAACAAGCAGATATTGTGGCAGTGTTAGTGGGCCATTCTTACTTTCAAGATATATTAAAAAATAATTTACATACAGACATCATTAGTTTTATTGGGGAGTTATGAGTATGAGTCTTTTTAGTAAAAAGCTTTCTGATTCTAAGAAAGATAGTATGGAATTTGAAAAATTGAGAGAGGAAATATTAAAGCTCAATGATATGATTATTAATAGTCATAACGATCATACAATCTCTTATTTAGTTGGAAGAGGTTTTTTGGACATTGCTAACGGAAAAGGAGGTTTTCATTCCGCTTATAAAAATTTAAAAAATGCTTATATAATATCTTTAAGAAACAAATTAAATAAAAGACAAGACCTAAAGTTCATTGAGAAATTAGCTATACCTATTCTGGATTTAGATTTGTTAGCCATTATCAATAATAAAAACAACTCAGTACACATTTCTAGTCCAAAAAATATTAATAAAAAAACCAAGATTTTTAAGTCTACAGAAATAAAGATACCAAAAAAAGATAAAAGTAAATTGAAAGATAGTTTTATACAAGGTCTTACCTTGCTTGATCCTATTTCTGAAGAGTGTTGGAGAGATGCTTTTACAGGGTTCGGAATTGTTAAAAGTGATTACGATAAACAAATCGAAAAAACGCAATCTGATTTTGCTTTCTTTGAAAGTGCTTGGAAGGCAAATAATAGCCAATGGTTATATGCATTCAATTCTCCAAATTTACAACATGATAATGCACAAAAGCTTTTAGATGCAATTGGAAAATTAAGAACGAAAAATATACCAGTAATATTCTGGAATAAAGAAGATCCGATGCATTATGAAATGTTCAAGCCAATTGCAAAAGAAGCAGACTATGTATTTACTACAGACTCACAAATAGTAGAAAAATATAGAAAAGAGCTAAATAATCCTAATATCTGGTCTTTGCCATTTGCTGCGCCTATTAACAAAACTAATCCAATAGGAAGATTTTCTACTGACACTGAAAATATTTGCTTTGCGGGGACTTATTATGCTCAAAATCATCCAGAAAGAAAAAAGCAAATGGATGCATTGTTGCCAGCTCTATTAGATAATGATGGCTATATATACAATCGAGCTTCTCAAGACAAATCCGAGAAATATGCTTTCCCTTTTGAATATAATGAAATTATTAGGGAAGGTGTTGGATTTGAGGAGATGATTGAATTATATAAAGAATTCAAAATTTTCTTGAATGTAAACACTATTATTAACTCTCCAACGATGATGTCAAGAAGAGTATATGAGTTATTAGCAAGTGGCACTCCTGTAGTATCCACACCGTCAAAAGCAATAACGGCTCAATTCCCAGGTATTGTATTAACTGCTACCAATAAAAATGAAGCTAATATAGCAGTAGAAAAGCTATTAAAAGATAATTACTTTTGGCATAGACAGTCTGTACTAGGTATACGTGAGATTATGTCCAAACATACCTATCAAATACGCTGGGATTATATCAAAAATTGCATAATTGGTAATGAAGATATTTCTAATGATTTAACTGATTTATCTATCTTAGCTAGGTATACAGGTACTATAGAAATTGAAAGCTTTATATCAATGCTATTAAACCAAAAAGATATAACAATTAATAAGCTTGTTATTATAAATAATAGTAATAAGTCAATTAATTTGAAAAAAATCGTTTCAGAATCTAAATATAGTAATGAGTTAGTTGTTGTAGATAAATATGACGATGCAATTACTCAATTAAATGATATAAGTGACCAGTATATTTACTTTACTGAAGATACTGTTATTAACTTTCAAAATGCTATTTTAGACTTGCTTTTAGCAACCAAATATAGCAGATCTAAAGCCATCTCACGACCAGTTTATTATGAGTTCGAAAGACTTAAAAATAAATCTGTGGATAAAGCTTGTTTAGACATAGGTGATGTTAATTATTATGAAACCGTTAACGAAAGTCCTTTAACAAGCTTACTAATCAATATTTCTCATTTAGATGACTTTATAATTAATATGAATGAGTGGAAGATTAAAAGTAATATAGGAAAAAATGATATCTTTACGATAGATCCTTTTAATATTGTAGCTATCAAGAAGCCTAAAAACAATAGAACAATTAATAACAAGTACATTAATGATTTTATATATAAATATAATAGCTGGTTAGGAGCTTAGATAAATGAAAGTTGTATTATTCGATACTATTCTTGAAAGGCATTTAGCAGAAAGTCTCCAACGTGCTTTAATATATCTTGGACATGAAGTAGATTTTACTGATCTAATATTGCATGGTCATTCAATGATTGAAAAAAAAGCAGATCTAGATTTTATGTGGCAAAAAGTGAAAGAAGTAGAGGATGAGGGATATGATTTATTTATATCTTTTAGACCAATGAATCTGACATCAGAAATGGTTTATCATCTTAGTAAATCAATGAAGACAGCAATTTGGTTATCGGATGATCCAGTTCTATATAAGACTTGTTATAAACATGTTGTTGATGCTTACGATATAGTGCTTCACTGTGGTTACACTGAGGTGTTGGAGTTTTATGAAGCCAAAGGTCATGTAAAAGGTTTCAACTTTCCCTTTTGGACAGATCATACTAGTTTTCCCATAGTATTCAACAAATATGTACCAGAAATGGATTTAGTATTTTTAGGTAATATGCATGGGCAAGTGCGTCGTAAGAGATATCTTGAGTTTGGCGCCCTTCCCTTTATAAAAAAGGTATATGGATTAGTAGACTCTGATCCTTATGGTATTCATGGTGGATTTCTTAAAGAGGCATATATCCATACTGATTTGGTCAGTGATGTTCTTTCACGTGCAAAGATAGGTGTGAGTATACCTCAATTCTTTAAAGACTATGATGGATTAGATTACGACTTCCCTGAATTAGCAGACCTTGGCTATTTTCAGTTTCCTAGTCGCATTATTCAATATGCAGCAAGTGGGTTACCAATAGCAGCGGTAGGTGATAGTAAACTAAAAGAGGTTTATCCAGCAATTCATGTGCAGGAAAATATCGAAGATTTAATCCCGTACTTAAGTAAAGTGGCTAGTGATCAAGAGTTCGCTCTCAATGAGTCAAAAAATATTATTAGCCATTTCCAACAATACTTTTCAGCTTTATCTCGCGCGCAGATGCTGATAGATTTATATAATAATTTAGATACTCTACAAGAGCTTTCGTCTGAGATGCGTGCTAAATTATTTTTGAATTATACTGCAGATTATAATTCAAACACTTACTAGAAGGAATAAATGAGTATCATGGATATATCACAGATTGTTGAAGATAAATTTAAGGATGTTGACACTGGCTCACGAAAAGAGATTAGTTTTAAAGGTGAGATAGGCAACTTACCTTTTTCAGCATATCTATATATAAAACCTAATACTGATAAGTTATTTGTCATGCTCAATGGTGCGATAAATCAAAAACGTGAAGCTGGAATCCCTGTCTATCAACGTTGGTCATGGCATGAAGAGTTTCCGGGTTCTGTTCTGTATATAACTGACCCCACGTTATTAAAATATACCGACATTATTCTAGCGTGGTATGTCGGCGATAAATTAAATAGAGTAGATATTAGATTAGCAGACTTCGTTACTAGAGTAGCAGCAAAATTGAATGTAAGTAAAATCGTACCCTATGGCTCGAGTGGTGGCGGGTTTGCAGCTATTCAACTAGCTTCAAATATAGGTAATGGTTGTATTGCAGTTGCTATAAATCCTCAAACTATCGTATTTAACTATCTTGAAGAAGCTGTAGATAAATATATTCATCTCTGCTGGCATGGTTTTGATAAAGCTAATTTAAGAAATGATTTGAGTTTTAATGCTATAGAAAACTATCAAATAAAAAAACCAAAGATATTATATGTTCAAAATAAAGTAGATATATTTCATTATGATGACCACTTTATACCTTTTGTAAATGCTTTAGGGCTTGATAAGGACCTAATTCAACAGCCTTTAAATGAGCAAAGTGGAGCTGTCAAAGTCTTGCTATATGACCATGAATCAGGGCATGCAGCTGAACCAAAAGATCTCTTACAAGAGATTTTCAGCGCTATTGATGATTTTTAACCTTAAAGCTGTTAAGCAACTTGATATAGTTAATAGTACATCAAAGCCTGTTAGTATTAACGGGCTTTGACTTTGGAGAAATATCTATTAGTCAGTCTATTGATAAAGTATTCTTGGAAAGTTAATAGCAATTTTGCATTAGTACTAGTTTATTTATTTTTTGAGAGTGTGCATATATTTAATGTAAAAGTCATAGACTTCTCTAACATAGTGAAATGGTGAAGCCCCCCATCTGTGTTCAACATCTCCAATTAGGATATCATGTGGATAATTAACAAAGTTTCTTTCAGGGATTCCTTCTTTTTTCGCTATATTATATAATTCTGAAACCATTTTATTGCAACGCTCTACGTTTTCTTTTGTAGAAATGGTCTCTCCGTTATTTAGATTATTTGTCCAATATATATTATTTAAAATTATTTTATTTACTCCTATCTCTTCTATTATTTTTTTCAATCCATTGCGCCAAAAATGATGAAATTCTCTCTCATCACAAGGGATTTTTAAAGCAGTTTTTGTATTAATTAAATCAGCTTTTCTCAACTCATCAGAGTTAGTTAAATAGCTTAAGTGTTTGTAACGAACTAAACCAAATCTCTCATCTACACAGTCTATCACTAAGTAATCAAAATCAGCCCGACGAATATTTTCAATCAAGTTATTGGAAAAGTCGTTCTTTAACAACTTTCTCTGAAATGCCGAAGGAACCTTCTTCTCGAATATAGTGTCAGATATATCAAGAGTAACAGCTGGGTAATTTAGCCTTGCTAATGAATATCGAGCATAATAGTCTATAATTTCAAAATCTATTTTAGTATCTGGTGTAAAAGCATCTCTAGTCACACATGAGCCTGCAATAAAAATTTTCATTATTATATTTCCTAGTTGGCTGTAGAGGTTAGATTTTTAGTATAGTATAATTTATAACCAATTGAGAGTTTTATGCTGTTCTTATATCAGACTCTCTAAAACTCAAACTATTTTGACGTGTTACTAAATGAAATTTCCTAAACTAAGTTTAAAAGTTAAGCGGGGCTTAAAATTTGCCTTAATTAGTGATGAGTTAACTACCACAGCCTTGGATGAAAGTTCATCTAGGGTTTTTAATCTTACTAATAAAAATTGGCTTTGGCTATTTAATGTTTTTATACCAGAATTTATCATAGTAGAATCATGTTGGCGCGGACAAAAAGATAGCTGGCGCTATAAAATTGCTAATTACCCCGATTACCCTGAACGCAATAATGTCGAGTTGCGCAAACTCCTAGAGATGGCAGATAAATACAATATTCCTGCGGTATTTTGGAATAAAGAAGACGGTGCTCACTTTAACCGTTTTATCGATTCTGCCAGTCTATTCAAGTACGTGCTAACCGTTGATGAAAACTGTGTTGAGCGCTACCAAGCTATTTTGGGTAATAGTGTGAAAGTAGGGGTGCTGCCTTTTGCAGTGCAGCCTAAGTTTCATCATCCCACTGATTTTCCACCTCGCTATAATGAAAGTCTGTTTGTTGGTAGTTATAGTCATCATATTCACAATGCGCGCCAGCAATGGCAGGATATGGCGTTTACTGCAGCCTCTCCTTATGGACTGACCATCGTTGACCGTAACTCTGATCGTAAGTCTGATGTCTATCGTTACCCTGACCTACCAAATATGACTATCAAGCCTGCTGTGCCCTACGACCAGACGGGTGAGCTTTTTAGACAGTACTCGCACTGCCTTAACGTCAACACCGTGACCGACTCTCCAAGTATGTTTTCCCGCCGTCTGATTGAGATTATGGCATGTGGGAGACTGGCAGTGACCAATCCTAGCTTATCGGTCAGTACCCGCTTTGAAGGGATGTGCGAAGTCATTGATAGCAAAGAGCAGGCAGATAAATTGTTCGCACAGTTATCTAAAGGCTATACTAAACAACAGGTAGAGATGATGCGCTATGCCAGTGACCATGTATTGCAAAACTATACTTATGATCAATGGATAAAGCGTATTATAGAGTTTATCGAGTTATGATCAATTGCCGCTACTTTCTGAATCCTATTCTTCTATGACAGTTTAAAAATTATGAAAAAAATAACTCACGCCGTTATCCCTGTTGCAGGCTTTGGTACTCGTATGTTGCCATTGTCTAAATCTGTGCCAAAAGAGCTATTGCCGCTTGGCAATCGTCCTGCCATTCATTATGTGGTCGAAGAGGCGATTGCTGCTGGTATTAAGCATATTATCTTGGTTGGTCATGCACAAAAGAGCGCGATTGAAAACTACTTCGATATCAATGCTGAGCTGGACAACCAGCTGCGTCATAAAGGTAAAGATGAGCTAGCCGATAGCTTGAACTGGCTACCAGACGATGTGACAGTTTCGATGATACGTCAAGGTAAGGCGTTAGGTTTGGGTCATGCGGTACTCGCGGCTCGCCCCATTATTGGTGAGCATGATTTTGCCGTATTGTTGCCCGACGTTGTGCTTGATCCTTTTACGGGCGATATGGCTGCTGAGAACTTAGCCTTTATGATTGATGCTTTTGCTGAAGACAACCATTCACAGATATTGGTTGATAAAGTCGCTGATGAAGATGTGCATAAATATGGTATTGCTAAGCTGAGTGATACCAGCAATATTGATGATCAAATAGACATAAATGCCAGCTTTAAAGTCGCGGGATTTATAGAAAAGCCTAACTTAGCCGATGCTCCTTCTAAGTTAGCAGTCGTTGGTCGTTATGTCTTTAGCAATCACATTTTTGACTATTTGGCCAATACCGAAGCCTCGGTCGGTGGTGAAATTCAGCTGACCGATGCGATTGATGCCTTGATTAGTGAATACGGCGTGAATGTCACAACCATGCGTGGCGACAGCTATGATGCAGGCGATATGCGCTCATATATGCAAGCATTTATCTATTTTGCCGAGCAGCAATTAGCAGAAGATGAATAGCTGATGGCTGAGATAAAGGGCAATAGCGCTTATAACAGTGCTCGAAACTCTACATACTGGCAGCAGCTACAAATGCTAGCAAAGCAGCCATGGTCACTGGCAGCTTTGTTTGCACAAGATGATAGTCGTGCAACGCGCTTTAGCATGCAAGCTGGCGCGCTATATATGGACTATAGCAAGCAATGTATTGACGAGCAGGTACTGGCAAGTCTTTTGCAGTTAGCAGAAAGCTGTGAATTGTCCACAAGGATTGATGCACTTATGCAAGGTGCGATGGTCAATACTAGCGAGGAGCGTGCTGCCTTGCATACAGCACTACGATTGCCAGAGTCTGCCAAACTAGACGTTGATGGGCAAAATGTCGTCGCTGATGTGCATGATAGTCTATCGCAAGTAGCACGTTTATCTGAACGTGTCCGTAGTGGTACATGGCGCGGATTTTCTGGTCAAGCTATTACGGATGTGGTCAATATTGGCGTTGGTGGCTCTGATCTTGGCCCGCTTATGGCGACGACCGCGCTAGATGAGTGGGCAGATACCGACATTGAAGTACATTTCGTCTCTAATATGGACGGCACTCAGCTTGATAACTTGCTGAAGCACCTCAATCCTGAGACCACCTTGTTTATTATTTCATCTAAATCCTTTGGTACGGTTGATACGTTATCTAATGCTAAAACAGCATTATCATGGCTGCTTGCCACTGCCAAGCGGCGTGCAGGTACTGAAGACAGTGTGCTACGCCGCCACTTTATTGGTATCTCCGCTAACAGCGAAAAAATGAGTGCTTGGGGTATTCATCCTGAGCATCAGCTACAGCTTTGGGAATGGGTTGGTGGGCGTTTTTCTTTATGGTCGGCGATTGGATTGGCGATTGCCATTCGTATCGGCATGGCAGGGTTTAAAGCGTTATTAGCTGGTGCGCATAGTATGGATGAGCACTTTGCTCAGGCTGATTTTGCAGAAAATTTACCAGTATTGTTGGGTTTGCTTGCTGTTTGGAACAGTACCTTTTTACAGGTGAATGCTCACACTGTATTGCCCTATGATGGTCGTCTTAGCTATTTACCAAGTTATTTAACCCAGCTTGAAATGGAGAGTAATGGTAAGTCGGTTACTCAATATGGCGAGTGTATTGATTATAATACTTGCCCGATTTTATGGGGTGAGATTGGCTCTAATGCTCAGCATGCCTTTTATCAGTTGCTACATCAAGGCACACAGCAGGTGTCTTGTGATTTTATCGCTTGCGTCGGGCGTTATAGTGATAAGGTTGAAAATGCACCATTGCAACAGCAGCATGAATTGTCATTAGCCAACTGTCTAGCACAAAGCCGCGTACTGGCTTTTGGTAATGCGGCGCTCCAAGAGTCTGAGGTTCAAGTAGCTTCTGCCGCTGATAAATACAAATATTACCGTGGCAATCAGCCATCAACGACATTGCTGATCGACGAACTAACGCCGCACAGTTTAGGTGCACTGATTGCGCTTTATGAACATAAAGTCTATGTCATGGCCAGCATTTGGGATATTAACCCGTTTGATCAATGGGGCGTCGAGATGGGTAAGCAGATGGCAGAGTCCGTTCATGATGCCATGCAGAAAGCAGGCGAGAGCCAATTTGACAGCTCCACAAACCAGCTGTTAAAACACATTCAGCAGCTATCTTAATCGTTTTGCTACTGAGTCGATAATCATTAAAGGTGAACGCATGAGCACTGTTTCTATAAATGACAATACACCTAAATATATGCATGAACCTAAACCACAAAGCACTGCAAGCAAGCAAGTTTGTGTGCTTATTGGTCATAGCATTGAGGCCATTACTAGCGCCGTGGTGCTGGCAAGTCTAGGTCAGCGCGTGCATCTTTATGCAGATATTGAGCTATTGACGCAGCAAATACAGCAATACGGCTTTGAGCATCATTTGCAAGCACTGTGGCAGATGTATGAGCAGCAGCAGGTTATTATCAGTACAGCATTACCAGCTAGCGCTGACACGTTAATACAATATTATGAAACGACAAATTTTAGTGACAGTCGTCACACCAATGAGAGCAATGAGATTAGTAAGGTTGACGACCAAAGCACCGTTGCGCTGTATTGGTTATTTTTAGACAGTATCAAGCCAGTATGGGCAGAAGCCAGCTGGATTACTGCCTTCAACCATAGTCATCAGCAATCGTTACCCGTGATTATAAGTGGCATTGAGAAACTAGGGGTTGTCTCAGCACTGGCGAAAAATTTGCAGCGCGCGTGGGTCTACTATGTGCCGTTTGTATTCTTGCAAGACGGTGATGCTTATAGCTCAATGTTAAATCCCTCACTGTGGTTGCTTGGTGAAAAAACAGCCAACAGTAGCCAGCATCTAGTAGTATTGAAGCCGTTAATGCAGCATGCGCGTGCCGCTCATCACACTGATATCGCAACGATAGAGTTTGCCCGTAGCAGTATCATGGCGATGCTGGCGACGCGAGTGAGTTTTATGAATGAGATGTCACGCTTGGCGGACAGTCAACAGGTAGATATCAAGCAAGTCAGTCGTATCATGGGGCTAGACGCGCGGGTCGGCAGCAGTTATCTGCAAGCAGGCTGGGGCTTTGGTGGTAACACACTACCCACTGAATTGGCGAAATTACAGCAGTCCAGCCAAACGCACAGTTTAAATATGCCGCTGTTGCAGTCAGTCATGCACATCAACGAAGATCAAAAAGAGCTGATATTCCGCAAATTTTGGCAATATTTTGATGGCTTTATTGACAATAAAACGGTGATGATTTGGGGCGGTAGTTATAAATCAGGCTCAGGACGTACCGCAGGCTCAGCCATACATCCATTATTAGCGTTATTATGGTCTTATAATATTCGTACTTTGGTGTATAGCGACAAAGCACAAGATGAGATTGCCATGCTTTATCAGCAGCAATCATTACTGCAATTGATTAATAATCCTTATCAGCAGCTAAGTGCCGCACAGGCGATTTTTATCATTAGTTGGTCGTCACAAGATCAACTAGATATTGCCAAGCTTAATCAACACGCGATGCCAGTATTTGATGCGCAAAATGCACTGACACGATTGCAGATCGATAGTCTGGTAGGCGACTATATGGGCATTGGTCGGTCTAAATAGCGTTATTCAAGTTTGTCAGTTGCTAAAAAAGCTCGTTGATAATTATCAGCGAGCTTTTTTTGGTTTTTAATCGAAATCACCCATATTAAGTCGTATTCATTTACGCTGGTACAGCACCTTGGCTAGCAAGCCATTGCTGAATCTCTTGGGTTTTAGTTTGTAGTAAATCCTTATCCCCGCGACTTTCAATATTTAACCTGATCAGTGGTTCTGTATTTGAGGCACGTAAGTTAAAACGCCACTCGCCAAAGTTAAGACTCAAGCCATCAAGCGTCGATTTGGTCGGATTTTCGCTGCTACATTTTTCCTCAATAGCGCTAATAATCGTTGGCGCATCATTTGTTGTGAGCCGAAAGTTAAGCTCGCCTGAACTTGGATAGACTTGAATATAGCCAGTAACCAATTCTGATAAAGTCTTACCAGTGACAGACAACAGCTCAATGGTTAACAACCATGGAATCATGCCGCTATCGCAATAGAAAAAATCACGGAAATAGTGGTGGGCAGACATCTCGCCGCCATAAGCAGCGCCAGAGTCACGCATGACTTGCTTAATAAATGAATGTCCAGATTTACTAATGACCGCCTTGCCGTTATGTCCTTTAATCACTGCTTCAGTATTATAAATCACCCGCGGGTCGTAAACGATTGACTCATTTGGATACTTATTCAAAAATGCTTGCGCCAGCATCCCAACGATGTAGCTACCATCAATAAATTCACCATGTTCATCGAATAGAAAACAGCGGTCAAAGTCGCCATCAAAGGCAATACCAAGGTCTGCTTTATTTTCCAAGACCGCGTGTCGGGTCGCCACTCTGTTGGATTCAATCATTGGATTGGGGATACCATTGGGGAAGCTGCCATCAGGAGAGTGATGCAATTTAATCACTTCAATGGGCGCACCAGCTTGTGCAAGCTGATCAATTAATAAATCAACCACAGGGCCCGCACTGCCATTGCCTGAGTTAATAACCAGCTTTAGCGGTTTTAATTTATCAGTATCAATAAAAGTCATGACATGATCGACATAGGCGCTTTTATCAGTTAATAATTTCAACGTTCCTGATCGGTTTTTAGTGATAAATTGCCCAGACTCTGCCAATGCTTGAATCTCTGCCAAACCATCATCAGCACTGATCGGTTTTGAATGTTCCTTAACCAATTTTAAACCATTATAGTTAATAGGATTATGACTGGCTGTGACCTCAATACCACCCAATGCCTGATAATAGCTGGTGGCAAAGTATACTTCTTCGGTACCGCTCATGCCCAAGTCAATCACGTCGACACCAGCATCTAGCATACCTTTGATGGTCGCTTGTTTTAACTGCTCGCTTGAATGGCGGATGTCACTACCAATAACGACCGCCAGATTTAAGTTTTTTAGTTCCGCTGTGGCATCAGCCGCGCTATAACGCTGACATAAAATCTGTGCAAAGGCACGACCAATACGGTAAGCAATATCTTCGTTGAGATTGACGCCAAGCTCGCCACGGATATCATAAGCCTTAAATGAATCGATAATAATGGGATTGAATTCAGTCGCTGGCTGATAGTTAGTGGTCGCAGACGTAGACATAATGATAAAGTTCCTTGCGCGTGAGCGGTGGTAAAATAATAAAGTAAATAGCACAATTATAGGCTATTAAGGGTTCAATGCTACACTAATGACAAATCGTTATGAAGTTAACGCGATTCTATTCAATAACAACTAAAATTATAAGAGCACCCTTTATGAGTACTGTAGAAAACAAAATCGCAGCACCCAAACCTGTGCAAGGCAATCCAGAAGCAAGCGGGCAACTTGATGACCTGTTGACACTGATGGCAAGATTGCGCGCCGACTGTCCGTGGGATAAAAAACAAAGCAGTCATAGCTTGATTCCGTATGCCATCGAAGAAGCTTATGAGCTCGGCGAAGCGGTACAAAGTGATGATGACGAAGATATCAAGGGTGAGCTTGGTGATGTGCTGCTGCAAGTTGTTTTTCATTGCCAGATGTATGCGGAGCAAGGTCGCTTTGGCATGAGCGATGTTATCACCACTTTACAAGAAAAGCTCATTCGTCGTCATCCGCATGTATTTGAGGCTGAAACCCTTGAAGATGACACGGCGGTAAAAGCTCGTTGGGATGAGATTAAAGCAGAGGAGCAGCAAGCGCGCGCGGCACGAGGCAAACCAAAACGTCGTTTAGACAATACCAAAGCGGGCAGTGCGCTTATGCAAGCGCAAGATGTACAAAAACAGGCGTCAAAGTTAGGGTTTGACTGGGAGGGCGTTAGCGGTGCTTTTGATAAGCTAGATGAAGAGATTGCCGAGTTAAAGGCTGAATTGATAGATAAATCAAAAGATGCTGCTGAATATGACATAAGCAAAGCCAATATTAGCGATATTGAAAAAGAGCTGGGTGATTGTATGTTTGCGCTGGTGAATGTGGCGCGTAAACTCAATCTTGATGCAGAAGCAGCCACTTTAACGTGTGTGCATAAATTCAAATCACGTTTTGGTTATATTGAAGAACAGTTAGCTGCGGCTGGCAAGCGTTTAGAGGATAGTGATATTAACGAGATGGATGCGTTATGGGAAGCGGCGAAACAACATGAACGATCGTCATGAACGCTTATCATACGGCCTCGTTTGTTAGCTTGGTCAATATGGCTGTTTTCAGTCTAATATTGGCGGTTTTTATGTTGAACAGTGTTCAAGCTGCGCCTTGTTTTGATAATCCTCAAAGGGCTTATGAATATCTATTGGCGCAAGAAAGTGCCAAAATACAAGTACGTGACCAAGCCACTGTAAATATCAATCGTGCTAGTGAAGGCGAGCTAGTTTCGCTAGATGGTATCGGCAGCAGCAAAGCCCAAGCGATTATTTTATATCGTGAGATGTTTGGTGATTTTAAGACAGTGGATGAGTTAGCAAAGGTCAAAGGTATTGGTGCAAAAACGGTTGAGAAAAATCGAGGACGTTTACGCGTACAAGATTAAGGGCAGTATTTTGCTTTAATTAACCCCAATATTGACAAAATAGCACGTAAGTATCAGTCATAACACACCTACTAGGCGCAAAATTTGTTAAACTAGCAGGTACATCCGCCTGATAAACGCTGTGTTCATCAGGGGTGGTTAAAGAATACCGGCGAGGAGTAGATGCATGGCCGAGCGTGCCGCCAAGCAGTTAGAACTGAATAAATCTGAATTACCCAATTCCATTACTGAAGTGATTGCCACCTTAAACCGAGCTGGGTTTGATGCCTATATCGTCGGTGGCGGTGTGCGTGATACCTTATTGGGTTTACGTCCAAAAGACTTTGACGCTGTCACTGATGCCAAGCCGCATGAGATCAAAGACGTCTTTGGCAAGCGCTGCCGCATTATCGGTCGCCGCTTTCAGTTGGCGCACGTGTATTCAGGCCGTGAGTTGATTGAGGTTGCTACCTTCCGTGGTCCACCAACCAATGATGCTAATACCAATCAAGACGGTATGATCCTGCGTGATAATGTTTGGGGTGATATCAAACAAGACTTCTCTCGTCGCGATTTCTCTATTAATGCGCTTTATTATCAACCGCTTAAAGGTGTGGTTCATGATTTTTGTGGTGCGCTTGACGACATTGATAATAAAATCATTCGTCTGCTCGGCCATGCGCCAGTGCGTATCGAAGAAGATCCAGTCCGTTTGTTGCGTGCTTTACGTTTCAAAGCCAAGCTCGGTTTTGAGTTTGATGACGAGTTAGCCGATCAGTTTCATGATGGCAACTGGGCATTGCTTGAGCAAATATCACCGCATCGTCTCTATGATGAAACCCAGAAAATGTTTACCGGTGGTTATCTGGTGCCATTATTGCCGCTATTGTTTGAGTCAGGGGCGATTGATAGCTTAATTATCTATCCACCATCTGAGCCGAGTGCACTGGTCAATCAAGTCGCTATTAATACCGACAAACGTATTGCTGCTGGCAAAAGCATCAATCCGGCGTTCTTTTATGCTGCGCTATTATGGGAAAACTATCTGCATCAGTTGGCAAAAGCCAAGAAGCGCAATATGCCGTTTGCTGAAGCGCAAATGCACGCCGCTGGTAAAGTGATTGATCGTCAACGTATCAAGACCGCGATTCCTAAATTTGCAGAGCAGTTTATCCGTGATATCTGGATATTGCAGCCAAGACTTGCCGCCCCGCGTAGCAAACAAATCGTTCAGCTCTCTGAGCATCCACGCTTTCGCGCAGGTTTTGACTTTTTGTTATTGCGTGAGCAATGCGGTGATGCTGAGCATCCGTTATCAGAGTCGACCAATGGTATGGGCGATTGGTGGCAAACCTATCAGACATTGTCTGAACGAGAGCAGCAGCAAGCCATTGATAATTTTGATGAAAATATTCGTCGCGGTGCCTATAAAAAAGGGCAACAAGCGCAGCGTGGTCGTGGGCGTAATCATCAAAATTCAGAGTCAAATAGCATCGATCACTCAATATCTCATCAAAAAAATACCAAGCACAGCAAAGCCAATGATACTGCTGAGCAGGGTAGGAATGATCAGAATATGGTAAATGACCCGTCAAATATTCCAGCACGCCGTCGCCGCGCTGTCAGTCAATCAGACTCTGTTAAGCAATCTGGTGGCAGTAACAACAAGCACTATGAATCGCAGCAAGTAAGTCAAGACAGTCATGAGCTTGCTCAGTTACGACTGCTATCCCTTGCCAATAGCAGCAACCAAGCGGCAAATAAACGCCATCATTCCAAGCCTGCACCACTTTTTGTAATTGAGCACGAAAAAGTCGTGCCGCCATTGCAGAAGCAGCTATCAAATGGTGATAAACCTGATAGTCGTCAAGGGGCGGCGCAGAAAAAACCTGCTCAGAAGAATGTATCGGCTGAGAAAGTGCTAAAAAATCAGGATGCCAATTCTGATGCTAACTTTTATAGTAAGGCTGACAGTAAGCCTGATCGCTCAAATCAAGCTCAGCAGCCAAAAGCAACACAGTCAAAGGTTACGCCTTCATCTGTGGCTCGTTCGGTAGCAAGATCGCCTGCGCTCGTCAGTATGAATAATGAGCCGATACCGCATAAGCGTCGCCGTCGTCAGCCGAGTGTAGAGAGTATAAATCTTGCTAGTAACACAGAGATGCAAGTAACGACTAACAACGATGTTAAAGCTGCAGCAAAGTATGCAAAAAAAGCACCTAAGCCAGCAGCCCAGCCTACTGATAAAACAGATATTCCGGCTAAAAAAACGGCTGAGCGCAAAAAAGTGGCGAAGGTTACGACACCTGCAAGCGCTAAAAAACCAGCCAAAACGACAGAAGTAAAGTCTGCTAAAACCAGCCAAGCTGCTAACGGCAATGTTGGTACGAGTAGTATGAATGACAATAAAGGCCCTGTCCCATCGAAACGTCGCCGTCGCCAACCTAGTACTGACAATGTCTAATATTACTAATGATGCGGGCAACGCGAATTGGGTAACCTGCTACGTAGGTTTGGGTAGCAATTTGTCTAACGACTTGGGTTCACCAGTAGAACATTTGCAGCAGGCAATCGCAGCGATGCAAGAGCATAAGCAAATACGTGCGGTTCGTGTTTCTTCGTTTTACGCTTCAGCGCCTATGGGGCCGCAAGATCAGCCTGATTTTGTTAATGCCGTCGCTGAGTTTGAGACGATATTGCCGCCTTTTGAGTTGCTTGCTTACTGTCAACAGTTAGAAAAAGAGGCTAAGCGTGCACGAATACGGCGTTGGGGTGAGCGTAGTTTGGATGTCGATATTTTGTTATACGGTGAGGCGCAAATCACTGAGCCACAATTAACCGTACCGCACGCTGGATTGTTTGAGCGTAATTTTGTCTTATTACCACTGCGAGAGTTAACCCCAGCGCTTATCATTGCTGGCAAATCGATAGATGACTATCCGCCTAGCAAAGATTGGACAGGCTTAAAACTACTGTAGCCAATCTATTATAAAAGAGTGACAGCGTTCACCTCTTTTAAGGTAAATCACCTATACCAAACGATTGCTAAAAGTTTTGATCACAATCAGAATAATAGCTAGAGACAGCTAAAGGTACTAAAGGTTAATCGAGGATCATATGACGACGTTATCTACTTTAAAAAAATTCAAAAAAGATGGCACCAAGTTCACTTGCTTAACGTGCTATGACTCGATGTTTGCACGCATGATGGAAAAAGCAGAGATTGATACCATTTTAATCGGTGACAGTTTGGGCATGGTGGTGCAGGGTCATGACTCAACGTTACCCGTGACTGTCAATGACATGGCTTACCATACGGCCAATATTGCCCGTAGCAATAAACACGCGCTGATTTTGGCTGACTTGCCGTTTATGAGCTATGTCACCCTGCCAGAAGCGGTTGCCAATAGTCGCCAGCTGATGCAGGCGGGCGCGCATGTGATTAAGATTGAAGGCGGTAGTGAGCTTTGCGATTTAATCACGACTTTGGCGCAAGCAGGGACGCCTACTTGTGTGCATTTAGGATTAACACCGCAATCAGTCAATGTGTTTGGTGGTTATAAAATCCAAGGTCGTGGTGACGAAGCGGCTGATAAATTGCTTGCTGATGCGAAAGCAGTCGTTGCGGCAGGTGCTGCGCTGCTAGTGTTAGAGTGCGTACCTGCTGAGCTTGCAAAAGTAGTGACGGAAGCCGTCGCAGTACCAGTTATTGGGATTGGTGCTGGTGCAGATACGGATGGTCAAGTGTTGGTCATGCATGACATGCTAGGTATGACGCACGGCCGTGTCCCGCGCTTTATTCATGACTTTTTGACCGATAAGCGTAATAGCGCGCACAGTATCGAAGGCGCATTTGCCCTTTACCAGCAGTCAGTACGTGAAGGCAGTTTTCCAACCGAGCAGCACCAGTTTAGCTAATATTTTAGTTTTTACGATTATCAGTAGAAGAATAGTTAACCATGCCAATCATTCATCATCACATCTCCGCATTGCGTACGGCCTTACAGTCTTATCGTGGACAAAAAAATGACAATCAAGATGGCCCACAGCGCATCGCTTTAGTGCCAACGATGGGCAATCTGCATGCCGGTCATCTTGAGTTAGTAAAAATAGCCAAGCAACATGCTGATATCGTGGTGGTTAGTATTTTTGTCAACCCTACTCAATTTGGCGCGGGAGAGGACTTTGATAGTTATCCTCGCACGCTTGATGAGGATGTCGCTAAGCTAGCATCAGTCGATACTGATTATGTGTTTGCGCCCAGTATTGAAGAGATGTACCCAGTCTTACCGCCGCCAACCTCCGTTCTCGCGGGAGCTATTACCACTCAATTATGTGGTCAATCACGCCCTGGGCATTTTGACGGTGTTGGTATTGTCGTCTCTAAACTGTTCAATATCGTACAACCGGATATGGCTATTTTTGGACAAAAAGATTATCAGCAATTAGCGATTATTAAACAATTGGTACGTGATTTAAGTTATCCCATTGAAATTATAGGGGCACCTATTGTCCGAGCTGCAGATGGTTTGGCGCTTTCATCGCGTAACCAATATTTAAGTGCTACTGAACGTGAGGTAGCACCTGTTATCCATCAAGCGCTACAATATTTAGCAAAGCAGTTGGAAAAAGGCGAACAGAGCCAACAAACTGTTCAGTCGTTGCTAGCAGAAACGCATCAGCGTATTACGGATGCTGGCTTCATTATTGATTATTTAGACATTAAAACCGATACGCTAGAGTCACTCACTAATGATACTGTAACTTTTAATGCAGAAAACAAGAATTTGATGATTCTAGTCGCTGCTTGGCTGGGACGCGCACGTTTGTTAGACAATCAATTGGTGACGGTGGATCAATCGTTGTGACATAGTAATTTGCAGGATGCAATGGACTAGAATGGGTGAATCATGGATGTGAGTCAGGGTGAAAATAACAGTCAATCTGAGCAGGCAGCGTGTAAAATAGCAACCGATAAGCTCAGTATCCTAGTGGTATCAGGGCGTTCAGGCTCAGGTAAAACCTCAGTATTGAATATCTTAGAAGATTTAGGATATTATTCTATTGATAACTTACCGTTATCCTTATTGCCGGATGCTGCGCATAAATTGGTCAATGAAAGTGGGATTCGTCGTATTGCGCTTGGTGTTGATATTCGAACACCGCGAGCGGATCTATCCAACTTTGCAGAGATGCATGCATCCCTAAAAAAAACATACGGGGCGCATGCGGTCAAAGTGGTGTATGTGACCGCGCAAGAAAGCACTTTGATAGCACGTTTTAATGCGACACGCCGCGTACATCCGCTGATGTCGCAGGATATCGATAGTGACAATGCCAAGCACATTGCTTTTAATCTACCTGCCGCGATTAAAAAAGAAGTGGAGCTGTTAGAGCCTATCGCAGGTCATGCCGATATCAGAATCGATACCAGCAATTTGAATATTCATCAATTGAAAGACAGCTTGCGTGAACATATCGGCGTGGACAATCAGATTGTGATTAATCTGCTGTCTTTTGGCTTTAAATATGGCAGTCCTATTGATGCAGATTTTGTCTTTGATGTGAGGATTTTGCCGAATCCGCATTGGAACCCTGAATTGCGTACTTCGACAGGTCTAGACATGGAAGTTGCTGCATTCTTTGCCGACTATCCAGAAGTGGCTGAGATGACTGATGATATAGATAAGTTTTTAACCCGTTGGTTGCCCGAATTTTTACACAATAACCGCCATACAGTGACAGTGGCTATTGGCTGTACTGGTGGTAAGCATCGTTCAGTATTCATCACCGATAATTTACAACGTCGTCTTGCCGATGTTATGCCGCAAAGTATAAAAGTGCTGGCGAAACATCGTGAAAAAAATCGTTGGTAGTTATTGGTAAACACTGGGGCATATCTTCATTTTTATGACTATTCCTAAAATGAGGACATGCCCCTGTTAATTTTATTATTTATTATTTTGGAAAGCTTTTATGATTGACTGGAAAGAACAGGATATGCGCGTCTCGCGCACTGAACTCAAAAAAGCCCATGAGCGCTTGCAGAAGTTGTCGATACCACTTGCCAGCTTATCGAAAAAGCAGCTCAAAAATCTGCCAGCCAGTGACTATTTTATGGCAGAACTCATGGCATTGGCCGATATCACCAGCGCTAATGCTCGTATTCGCCAAACCAAGCGCGTTGGTAAGCTGATTAGTGAAGAAAACCGTCACGAATTGGTAAAAGCATTATTTGATGCGTTTTTCCCTAAAGAACAGGTCTCAAAAATAGAAAGTTGGTTTGAGCGTTTAAATATTAATGATGAAGGGACGCTTAAGCAGTTCGTTAAACAATACCAAGCATCTGAACAAAATAGTATGTATCAATTACTATTATGGATTGAATACGCCAAACATACCCAAGATGATGAGCTGATGGCAGAGTCTAAAGCAGACTTAGCCAGTTATATTCGTGAAGTCACTATTTTGTCGCAATTGAAAAAAGAAAAATAATAAGGTGATAGCGGCTAAATAGCTTTGACCACTATTTATACAATATCTCCACTTATAAATTGGGGCTGTAGTAGATAGGGATTAAATATCACACCATTTTCTCAGCGTTTTAAGCTGAGTAGACGGTGATCCATAGTTGAATCTAAACTCGCACTCTTTTAAAAATAAATGGAAGTTCTTCTTATCGATCCCATTATATTTTCTGAGTGTTCTTTTAGACTGATTACAAAAGTTCTCAATGCCATTGATGTGATTGTTTTTACCAGAAGTAAACTCTTTAGAGTGATTGACTCTGAAATGTTTAAACTCGCTCACATCTAACGCATTGTAACTTCGATAACTATCAGTATAAACAAAGCTGTCAGGCTTGATTTTACGCTTGATGACAGGCATTAGAGTCGTCTGTTTGGTGTCTGCTACAACAATGGTATAAACCTTACCATTTCGTTTTAGTATACCAAATACAGCTGTCTTACCAGCAGCCCCGCGACCTCTTTTACCTTTACGTACGCCGCCAAAGTAACTTTCATCTAATTCGACCTCACCATCAAAGAGCTCATCAGCTTCTAATGAGAGATGGTAATCTATCACAAGTCTTATTTTATGATAAAAAAGTGCAGCAGTGTTAGGTTGAATGTCGAGCAAATCTGCGGCTGTTCTTGCCGTTACTTCAGCTGCGAAAAACTCTAACAATCGTCGCTGTACTTTTTTACTTAGTTTACAACGGGTTATCTTCATAAAAGTAGTCTAGCATAGTGCTTATCTACTACAGCCTCTATAAATTAATTTAGTCTGCAAATAAAAAAAGCCAATCATCAAGTGATTGGCTTTTTTATGGGTAAGAGCATTTAGCTACAAATGACACTTGTAGATAAATGCTAGTCCCTAATTTATAACGGTACCTAATTTATATTAGTACTTAACCTATTTCTTTTCAGCACGAACTTTGTCAACCAAATAATCAACGACTTTAGGTACAGTAGCGCTTTCACCAGTTACAACGTATTTGCCTTGTACGACGACTGCTGGCACACCAGAGAGCTGATAACGCTTAGCGCCTGCTTGTGAACGACCAATTTTCGTACCAACAGCGAATGAATTATAAAGGCTATTAAATTTCTTCTCATTAACGCCTTTCGATGCATACCATTTGCTTAATGATGATTGGTCAAAGATTTTCTTACCATCTTTGTGAATGGCATCAAATAGCGCATCATGAGTCTTGTCTTCAAACCCTAGCAGCTGCGCGGCATAGAAACCACGAGCGTTCGCTTCCCAGACAGGGTTAAGCGCTGCTGGCGTTTTGAAAAAGGCAACGTCTTTATCTTTGTTTTTAGCCCATTTTTCCATATGTGGGTTAAGAACGTTACAATGCGGGCAACCATACCAAAAAAACTCACGAACAATGATAGCATCACCGCTGATTTTTTCTGGATTGTCTAGCACGCGATAGTCTTTTCCGGCGACATAGTCGGCAGCTTGTGCGCCCATAGTGGCAAGTCCAATGGCCATGGCCAGACCAGTCAGTGTGATGACACGTTTCATACTTTATCCTTGAGGTGTGAAAACTTAGGGTTTGTTAAGATGTTTTAGTATCGTATGGTTTTGGGTATAGCGCACAGGTTTTTAAAGTGCCCAAACGAGACAGTGTCGAGTATAATCGAACTATAGCGACGTATCGACTATAATAACGTAAAACATGGTCGCTTGTGAATCCGATTCTTAACTAATGGTTGTAAAGCTGTGAGCCATTATTTAAGGCTTATTTCACCGCATTTTTTGGAATTATTTTAGCGTTTTATTATTTAGGTTTTAAGCTGTTTGAAGCATCTATCATCTAAAAAAACGGTACAGAAAGTATGAACGTTTGCTAAGAGCATTCACAATCGGTGACGATGTACTCACGACAAAGCTGCCGCTCTCATGCTAATATTAGGTACATAATTGTGCACTGTATATGATTACAACGATAATGACAATAAAGGAAAAATGCAATGAGCTCAGCTCTATCTTCCTCGCCTTCTTTGAATGAGCAAGCAAACAGCGGTCTTGATGATACAACGGCTACCGCCATTAATGTAGATCCTAGCGAAGTCGACAAGTTTAATCAGTTGGCAAGCGAATGGTGGAGTAAGACGGGTGCATTTGCGACTTTGCATGAAATAAATCCACTGCGTTTAAATTGGATAGAAGAAAACGTCAAGCGCAGTTATCAAAATGACAGTGCTGATACGGATATTCATAAAACGGCTAAAACCGGCTTGGCTGGGAAAAAAGTGCTCGATGTCGGCTGTGGCGGCGGTATATTGTCAGAGTCTATGGCACGTCGCGGTGCGGATGTGACAGGGATTGATTTGGGTACCGAAAATCTAAAAGCGGCAGCGCTGCATGCAGAGCAAAGCGCTTTACATGAGAGGTTGCGCTATCAGCATATTCCAGTAGAAGAATTGGCCAAAACTCATGCAGGTCAGTTCGATGTGGTGACTTGCATGGAGATGCTCGAGCATGTGCCTGATCCCAGCTCGATTGTGCAGGCTTGTTTTGAGTTATTGGCACCAGGCGGTGTTTGCGTACTATCGACGATTAACCGAAACCCTAAATCATATCTATTTGCCATCGTTGGGGCAGAGTATGTATTGCGCTTGCTCGATCGCGGCACTCATGACTATGCCAAATTTATTACGCCAGCTGAGCTAGACAAAATGGCAATTGATGCTGGATTCACACGTCAAGATATCATTGGCTTGCATTATAATCCGCTGACCAAGCGCTATTGGCTGGCTCAAAATGTCGATGTCAATTACATGATGGCAGTACACAAGCCACTGGCTTAAGCTGAATGACTTATTTGGTTGTTTTCATGCCATACTATTTCACTCAACACCTTATTTATATTAAGAGCATTCACTATGAGCCAATTTGTAAAAGCGGTTTTATTTGATCTCGATGGGACATTAATCGATACGGCTGCTGATTTTGTCCGTATTATCGGTAAAATGAGCCGCGAAAATGATTGGCAAGCACCGCCTGAAACAGAAATTCGCGAGCAAGTTTCTGCTGGTGCCTCAGCGATGGTACAGTTGATGCTACGTCATAACGATCAAATTGAGGTTAGCGAAGAAGCTTTGCAGGAGTTTCGCCAACAGTTTTTAGATGATTATGAAGCTGAGATATGCGTCGATAGTTGTGTGTTCGCTGAATTAGAAGACGTATTGACTGCTCTTGAAGAAAAAGGGGTGCCATGGGGTATTGTGACCAACAAGCCGCGTTATCTGGCAGAGAAGTTACTAGACAAGATGCAGTTAGACGGGCGCTGTTCTGCTTTGGTCTGTCCTGATGATGTGTCTCGCTCAAAACCCGATCCAGAGCCTATGTATGCGGCGTTAGAGAAGCTTGGTATCCCTCGCGGCGCCGCTGAAAGCGTGATTTATGTTGGCGATCATATCCGTGACATTGAAGCTGGCAACGCGGCTGGCATGCCGACGATTCTAGCTGCTTATGGTTATATTCCGCCTGAAGATCAAAAAAACCTGAAGAAATGGGGCGCAGATTATATTACTGATACGCCTGAGCAATTAAACAAGCTGTTGCTTTCTTCTGGTAAATTTGACTATTTATAAATCAAATTATAAATCGAGTTCGCCACACCCTATGTTTTTAAAGAAATACGATAAATACTTAGCATCCCAACTATTAAACGATAAGCAGTGAGTAATGCCATGAGTGACAATATTAATCAGCCGGTTAATCAGCAAGACCACCAAAAAACCGTTCAAAGTCTAACTCAACCTTTAACTCATAACGATATTCGCAACTTTGTGCCATCTGATAATTGTTTGGATGGTAAGACTATTCTGGTCACGGGGGCAGGTGACGGTATCGGCCGCGTTGCCGCGCTGACTTATGCTCGCTATGGAGCGACAGTCCTGTTATTAGGACGTACCAGCAGCAAGCTTGAATATGTTTATGATGAGATTGAAAGTCTTGGTGGCAAACAGCCTGCCATGCTACCGATGAATCTAGAAGGAGCAACTTATGCTGAGATGCAGCAGTTAGAGGGGTTGATTAATAAAGAAGTCGGTCAGCTCGATGGTATCTTGCACAATGCGGGTATGCTTGGGCAGCTAACCCCACTTGAGATGTATGACGTCGATACTTTTGCACAAGTTATGAAGGTTAATTTTACCTCGACGTTTATGCTTACCCAAGCGCTGCTACCACTACTTAAAGATGCTGAGAATGGCTCTATTGTTTTCACCTCTAGCACGGTCGGTACACATCCTCGCGCGTTCTGGGGTGCTTATGCGCTGTCCAAGCAAGCCGTAGAAGGCATGAGTGATATCTTTACCCAAGAGACGCAGAATACGACTAATTTACGTTTTAACTGTGTCAATCCTGGTGGCACTCGTACCAATATGCGCGCCCATGCTTATCCAGGAGAGAGTCCTATGAGTTTAAAAACGCCTGAAGATATCATAGCAGGCTATGTCTGTTTGATGAGTGATGCCAGTATCGGGGTACGCGGGCAAGTGGTTGAGCTACAGCCAAAAGATTAGCCATGTGATTTTTTGCTAGGAAATGTCATTATTTAGCGCATTTATTCGCATACTTTCAGGTTGATAGCACGCCCTAGTAGGTTGCAATCAATCATAGATAACCCCATCTATTTGTTATTAAAGCGATTTGTAATATCTAATGATAATAAATAGGATAGGATTATGGCAGGTGGTTGGTCGAGAGATGGTGCTGAGCATGAGCAAATGGATGCAACGGTAAATGATGCATTAGAGCGGGCAAGACGTGCGTTGCCAACTGGCATCAGTGCCGAGATGTGTGATGAATGCGGCAAGCCTATTCCAGAAGCACGGCGGTTAGCAGTGCCTGGTATTCAGCATTGCGTCAGCTGTCAGACAGAACTTGAACAAGAGGCGAGAGCCGCTGAGTTGTTTAATCGGCGCGGTAGCAAAGACAGTCAATTACGTTAAAAAAGAAAAAGAGCAGACATTGCTATATCGAACAGCAATGTCTGCCCTTTTTTTGTCTATTACTATATAACCAGTGCCATTAGTTCACGGTCGCAGGTATCCCAATCGATAGAAGGTAGCGTCTCTATAGAAGATAAAAATGCTGTCCTATCTTTTTCTTCTGAGCGGTCGCTTTCTACCGCTGTATCGTTGTCGTTATTAGCATTTGCCTCCAACTGTAATATAATCTCTAGCCGACTATCAACTTGTGCGCTGACCGTACTGGTGGTTAAGCTGTCAGGGGTAAAATTGATTTGTAGCCAGCCGTCAGAGGTATGCACCACACCTTTGATACGTTGCCAGTTCGGTAGCGTTAATAACCAACTCTGTAACTCATCCGCTTTTAATATGTAGTGCGCTGGCAGTCGCCAACCCGCCAACTGTAACTCTTGCTGTGTCTCATGATAACGATAAGGTAGCTCAATATCTGTGCTGGTCTGCGGATCATCTTTGTTTGTAAAAGCGTCGGATGATAAGGTGGTCAATATCGATAGGGCATTACTCTGTGGTTGCAAGCTAGTAATCGATTTTTGAGGGTGAACAATATTGACTGTGCGCTGTTTCGAGATAACCTGACTGGGCTTGGTTAGCTGGGTTTTCAGCTCTGACACGCTTGATTTAGATAAAAGAATATTGGATGAGTTATTTGTATCATGAGATATCTGCTCAGATGCTGCCCAAATAATTTTTACCTGTGCATTGAGCTTGGCTATCCATTGTTGCAGTGCTTGTTTTTCGCTATCGCTTAATTGAGCATAGCGATTAATGACTAACACATCGGCATCACGGACATGCGCTTGAAAACCGTCATGATGACGATATTTATTTTGTTGCCATTGCACACCACTCAGTACCGTTATTACTGCCTGCATATTGAGCGCTGTTTGCCAATGCGGTGCACTGAGCTGCATGATAAGCTCACGTGGATGAGCAAGCCCTGTGGGTTCGATGAGCAACCGCTGTGGATGATGCTCACTAAGTAGCCGACTGATAGCAATTTGTAATGGCAGCTGACTGGTACAACAAATACAGCCACCACTGACTTCGCGTATAGCAATATTATCTTGCTCAGGCTTACTATCTTGCGCGCTTGCCAGCAGCGCACCATCAATACCGATACGACCAAACTCATTGATTAGTAATGCCCAGCGCTCATCGGCAGGTTTGATAGCAAGCAGCTGATTAATCACTGTGGTCTTGCCAGCACCCAAAAACCCTGTCACCAAGGTGCAGGGTATGTTTTGAAAAATAATAGGTTTTTTCACAGAGACACTCATCATATAGGCCGTATTTGTGAGTAATCAAACACGGCCTATATTAAAAGGAAATGATGTTAGCGTGTGTCCTCAATTCAATCGATAATCGGAATTTTCGAAATGAGGACACACATAGTCAAAAGTTACTCACTTTTAACGGTTTCTACTTCAGCTTCGTCAGGAACGAATACGTAGCCTACACCCCAAACGGTTTGGATGTAACGCGCTTGTGAAGGGTTGTCTTCAATCAAACGGCGCAAACGTGATACCTGTACGTCGATAGAACGCTCCATCGCACCCCATTCACGACCACGCGCAAGGTTCATCAATTTATCACGTGTCAACGGCTCACGTGGATGCTGCACCAGTGCTTTTAGCACCGAAAATTCACCTGTCGTTAAAGTGACAACATTGCCGTCACGTTTAAGCGTACGTGTCGATAAATCAAGCGTCCACGGTCCAAACTCAACCACTTCAAGCTGATGGCTTGGTGCGCCAGGCAGCTCGCGATTTTGACGACGTAATACCGCTTTGATACGAGCCAACAGCTCTTTTGGGTTAAATGGTTTTGGCAGATAATCATCTGCGCCCGCTTCTAGACCAGCGATACGATCGGCATCACCACCTTTGGCTGTCAGCATGATGATAGGAATGTCGCCATTGTCTTCGCGTAGACGCTTACAGATACTGATGCCGTCTTCGCCTGGCAGCATCAAATCGAGTACCACCAACGAGAAAAGCTCACGCTGTAACAGTTTGTCCATTTGACTACCATCATGAGCGGTACGGACGACAAAACCGTCGTCTTCTAGAAAGCGCTGTAATAAAGAGCGCAAGCGTGCATCGTCATCAACGACTAAAATTCGTTGAGTTAAGGTATCAGGGCTGTTATTTTCAGACATACAGGCATCCTCTTATAAAAATTATTATTAGTAGAAATTATCGTTAACAGTCAAGGCTAAAGGTTATATAGTTAAAATGATATAAAGAAAATACGGTGTCAGGCTCGTTGAGTCTACTATTTATAGTATTTTAACGTGCTGTCCTCATCGCTAAATTATCTTGAATCGACTATACAAAAAAACCTGAGCAAAAAAACTGTCTTTATTCAATGAGTGGTCAAAAGTAAAGGTCCGTCTCAATCCATCATAAATTTGAATACTATTGTTCAATGCGTCAGCGCGTACCAATATTTGCGCCTTTGATACTTTAGTGTATAAGATTGCACCACTAATTGCATCACCCATCAGGACAAATGCTGTATGCGTTTGTTTAACAAAGCGACAGAACCTATGATATGAGACGATTTTTGCCATAAAATAGGCGATAAATAACGAAAAGATAAAAAGGATTTTTATTCATGCAGCTTTTGCTATAATGCAAAACTACATTTCTCAACGATTGATACGTCTATGAGTAGCACTGATACCTTAACGCCATCTCAAACCTCGACAAATGCACAGGTTTTGGATGCAACCACACACGCGAATATTCACGACAAGCTTGCTCGCGCGCTTGGCATTAAGACTGCTCAAGTCAATGCGTTTGTCAAACTTTACGATGAAGGCGCGACCGTTCCATTTATTGCCCGTTATCGTAAAGAAAAGACGCAAAATCTTGACGATGCGCAATTGCGCGCGCTTGAGAAGTCTCTTAATTATGAGCGCGATATGGCAACCCGTCGCCTCAAAATTACTGAGCTGCTCAGCACGCAAGGCAATTTGACTGACGAGCTGCAGACGCGTATCGATAATGCGACGTCGAAACTTGAGCTTGAAGACATCTACTTGCCATACCGCCCGCGTCGCCGCTCTCCTGCCGCCAAAGCACGTGCTGCTGGTCTTGATGTGGCAGCGCAAGCCGTCTTGACGCAAGAAGTCACGCCAACTGACGCATTAGCAGACTATCAAGTTCAATCGAGCATTACCGATGATAGTGGTAATGAGATCGAAGTTGATTTTAGTGATATCACCAAGCAACTTGCTGGCGTACAAGCTATCATCGTTGATGAATGGACGCAGGCTTTGGCTTTGCTAGACAACTTGCGCAGTGGCTTTGCCAAGACGGCTAGTATCGTATCTGCCGTTGCCAGTGAAGAAAAACGTGAAGTCGGCGAGAAATTCAAAGATTACTTCGAGCATAGTGAAAGCCTTGCGCGTCTGCCGAATCATCGTTTATTAGCGATGCTACGTGGTCGTCAAGAAAACGTCTTAGGTCTTAAAATCGAAGGCGAAGACGCACCCTTTATCGAAAAAATCATTAAGCACTTTGAGGTTGATACCAAAGCACCTACTGAGCGCCGTGAGTTTTTAGTAGAAGCTGCGACCAGTTTATGGAAAGACAAATGGCGTCCACATATCGAACACCGTTTATTGACGGAAAAACGTCTGACTGCTGAAGCCGATGCGATTGATGTCTTTGCCAATAACTTACAGCATTTACTCATGTCAGCGCCTGCCGGTCGCAAAGTAATTTTAGGTGTCGATCCTGGCATTCGTCATGGCGTAAAAATGGCCATCGTCGATGCTCAAGGTCACGTCATGTTAGACAGTGAAGACAAGCCTGTCGTCGCAACCGTTTATCCATTTGCCCCTGATAATAAAATGGATGAAGCCAAAAAAGTCATCGATGAATTATTAAGTACTTATAACGTTGATTTGGTCGCTATCGGTAATGGTACAGCGAGCCGCGAAACAGATGCGATGATTAAAGAAATTTTGGCTGCCAACTCTGAATTACAAGCCAAATCAGTTATCGTCAATGAGTCAGGTGCGTCTGTTTATTCAGCTAGTGAGCTTGCCACTGATGAGCTTGGTAATTTAGACGTTTCGGTACGTGGTGCGGTTTCTATTGCCCGTCGCTTGCAAGATCCATTGTCAGAATTGGTCAAGGTTGATCCAAAAGCCATTGGCGTTGGTCAATATCAGCATGATGTCAACCAAACGCAATTGGCAGATAGTCTTGATAAAGTTACGCAAGATAGCGTAAATGCGGTTGGCGTTGATGTAAATACCGCAAGCCCTGCTATCTTGGCACATATCGCTGGTTTGAATAAAAACGTCGCGCAGCAAATCGTGACCTATCGTAAAGAGCATGGTGCTTTTGACAGTCGTGAATCATTGAAAAATGTCCCACGCTTAGGCGCTAAGACCTTTGAGCAAGCAGCAGGCTTCTTGCGTATCCATGGTGGTAGTAATCCCCTTGATGCCACTGGTGTGCATCCAGAAAGCTATGCGCTGGTCGATAGCTTATTGGCACAAACTGGTAAAGCATTGCCAGAAGTCATCGGCAATGACGGCGTACTAAATACGATAGATACCACTGCATTGGCTGCTAATGATGACAATATTAGTGTAACTGCTATCATCGAGGAGCTAGTCAAACCAGCACGCGACCCACGTCCTGAATTTAAGACTGCTAACTTCCGTGAAGACGTTAACAGTATTAAAGACTTGAGCGAGGGCATGCAGCTTGAAGGCGTGGTGACCAATGTGACAGCCTTTGGTTGCTTCGTTGATGTTGGCGTCCATCAGGACGGTTTGGTACATATCTCTCAGATGGCCAACGACTTCGTTGCAGACCCGATGAATCGCGTCAAGCCGGGCGATATCGTCTCGGTACGTGTCATCTCTATCGATGAAAAACGTGGTCGTATTGGCTTTAGTATGAAGCCAGAATCTGAAAAGCCTGCGCGCCCAGCAGCGAAATCGGCTGAAAGTACTGGTAATGATGAGAAAGTCAGTCGTCCACGTAGCGATCATACAAATAGCAAACGCCCAAACAGTAGCCGTCCAGCGACTGATAAGCGCCCGTCGAAATCTCGCGGTAATCGTCAGGATAAAGACCATGCTAATAACGATCGTAGCAAAGCGCCAAGGGCTGATAAAGCAGAAGCACCTAGCAAAATGGGTACGTTTGGGGCGCTGTTACAGGAAGCTGGCGTGACTAAAACCAAAAAATAGTTAATATCAATAGTGATAAAAAAGGCAGCCATTAGGCTGCCTTTTTTATGGAATGGATCTAAAAATAGAAATTGTTAATGAACACTAATAACTACTCAAAACTTAACTCGCTGAATAACCTCTTCTGCGTGATTTCAGTTAACAGCGGGGTTCATATCGTACTTTATTTCGTATTCTATAATTCTTCTGTGGCTTCTTCAGCTTCTTGTAATTTTTCTTGTGTATCTAACGAGTCTTCTTCTTGCATCGCTTCTTCAGAATCTTGAATCAGCTCTTGCTCGGCATCCATTGCTTCTTGCTCAGCTTGAAGCTCAGTAGTCATCGGCTGTTGATTAGCGCTGTTGTTAACGCTTGCTCTTGAGATAATCTGTGTCTCACTAATCTGAAATGGGCTAGATTGATTGTCTGCTGAAGCATTATTTGTATTGTCACCTTCCATCTCAAGTGTGGTGGCGGTAGCCGCTGCTTGCACATCTACTGCCGCAGTATCAGCAGGTGCTGCCATCGCCAAACTTGGGATAGTGAGCGCAGCGCCAATCAGTAGCGATAAAGATAAAGTACTTTTTTTCATTAATCAATTCCTTAATTTACAATCTTATAATGTCAGTTTAAAGAATTTCAAACTTGACGCTTATGTTGCTAACTGCTGTATATAGCCGTTGTATATTACACATTCATTTAGTAATTCAAATATATATATTTAATATATATAACATTTGATTGGTAGACAAAATAAAATCATGATAACCATTAAGAGACTATCATGATGGATTTGGATAAAGAGCTTTATAAGCTGACCTAAATCAGTGATAAAAATCTAAAAGGGAGAATACCAATTAAACAAGCGTTAGTTCAGTAGTCCATAGATTAAAATTCTAACAGACGGATGTTAGCAGGTGACTTTGTGCAACTATTGTATGGTTATTGTCAGATAAGAAAATAGCATTATTTTCTACTTTCCCATCTCTAATTTTCCTATCTCTAATTCTTATACCAATGATGTCTCAACGAATCTTGTTCGTTTATATTTCATTAGAGTCTTATTCAATAACGATATACTTGCCAGTGTTTGGATCAACGACGCGTTGTTGAGTGCTGCTACTAGGAACACGAATGACTGGGAAGGTTTGATTGATTTCAGTATTGTCGATGACATCCGCATCTGCTTCTTCACCAACGATTACAGTACGGTTAGCCTCGTCTTCGATAGCAATGGCTGTACCTGACGCTGTGTTTACTCGCTTGATTTGATCTTTCGGTACGATGATGACTTCTTTGACACTATATTTAGTAGGGCGGATAACACGTGTGGTTTCAACGATGACAGGCTCTACACGGCGATCTTCGATAATCGCGAGTTGTGCTTCTGGTGCTGTAGCTTCTTTTGTTTCGCTCATAATAGGCGTTGGAAACTTGGCACCGAAGTGGTTATCGCACTGCTGCATGCTTAAGCGTACTGGATTGCCAGCCTTATCCATATAGACGTTGACAGGCATATCAGCGGCGATAGGGACGTATTTCCCAACTAATGCACCCGAAACACCATAGCGACCATTTGACTGCCCAACCCCTAAATCACAAGCACCTGCTGAGTAATCACTGGCTGTTAAGTTGTTTGCATTGACCACTGTTTGAGGAATCATTACTTCAGACAAGCGCATTTTTTTGACAGTCGCTTCACCTGCTTGGCGCTTTGGGTTTTGATAAGTATAAGGGGTATAAAATTTGACCGAACCGTCTTTGACAGCGGTGACACACTCCTCATAACTGTCATAGCCAACATTGCCGTGGCTATCGGTAGTCATAGCGGCGTTAGCAGAGCTTGCAAACATAGCAAGACTGGATGTCATCACAGCAGCGGTTAATATATTCATTTTCATTATTATGTCCTTTTAATTAGATTGAGGTCTATTGATTTATTCTAAATTTACGATAAATAAGTAAAACTTAATTTTTATTAATATGATTTTTATTGCACTAGAAAATTACTCTGACGCGTTTAAAGTCTAAATGAAATATTAATGAGCCAATTATTCGTTTCAAAGCTGCTATGCAATATGGGGTAAAAAATTGCCTAACTTCTTTTATCCTACGTCATTCATTGCAATATGGCTGTGACATTACTCTAGAAATGTGTAGCTTAATGTATTAAAAAGGCAAGAAGTGCCAATATCGTTTACCAAAGAATCACGTTATTATTATTTATTAACAATCGCTCAAAATATTTAAATCTGAATAATGAGAAAAAATAGACAATAAAAAACCGTATCTCGTTGCTAAGATACGGTCATTAATTAGATATTAAGAAGTAGATTGCTTCGATTTATAAATGGGTAATCTTACGAATCGACAACTTCAAAACTAAGACCCGCATGCTCTTCTAAACGTGCTAGTAGATGATTACCCATGGCAGAGGCTGGCGTCCAAAAACCACCACCAACTTCTTCTTTGCTGATATCTTGTGCTAAGCATAACGCTGCTTGCGCTAGCATACGCGAGGTACTGCCGTAACCTGGATCTTTGTCACCCGTTACTTTCGTATTGATGGTGTCTTTATTAGCCGTTTCCCCAAAGAGGCGAATGTCAAAGTAGCCGTTTGCTTGCTCTTCTGCAGACGGACCAGAACCTGACTTGGGTAGCACGTGCTTAGCTAATAATTCACGGCTCGGTTTGACCATCATAGCAGTAGCAAATCCAAACAAGCCTGCGCTCATTGCATAGCTTGATAATTGACCTTTCACACCATCTTGCATCCACATTGCTTCGTCATATTTAAAGTCACGACCATATTCATAGCCAAGCAATTGGTTGGTGCGATGCACGATACGGGTATTGATACTGGCCATGACAAAAGGCGCAAGCCAGCGTTTGTGCTCACTATCGTATTCTGGCTTACTGACATTAGCTTGGCGCACGTTTGGCGCATCTTTATCATCGTTGAGTAGATAAGGATTTGCTACCTGCTTACGACGTGACTTGTTCTTTCCAACTTCTTCAAAAATAGTCGCCATCGAGGCAATGGTGCCACCCGATAGACCGCCTTTCGCCGCTTTGACACGCATATGAATCACATCACAAGCGCGACCAAATTTTTCTTCTGCTTGGGTTTGGGTAAAGTAGACGCCCAAATCTGATGGAATCGAATCAAAGCCACACGAGTTGACAATACGAGCGCCGCTTTGCTTTGCCGCGTCCTGATACTTATCCATCATGTCTTTGATAAAGATAGCTTCACCGGTGAGATCGACATAATCTGTCCCATGAGTGGTACAAGATTTGATCAGCGGCTCACCGTATTTGAGATAAGGACCGACGGTTGAAATGATGACTTTGGTGTGTTTGGTCATCTCATCAAGGCTGTCCGCATCGTCACTATTAGCAAGAATAATATCGATAGTGATGCCAAGTTTAGATTGCAATTCGTTCAATTTTTCTTCATCACGCCCAGCAATCGCCCACGTGACATCGGCGCCCTCTTTGTCTTTAGTATTAGATAAAAACTCTGTTAAATAGTGCGCTGTGATTTGACCAACAAAGCTGGTTGCGCCATATAAGACGACCGCGTAAGGACGCTTTTCATCGCTGCGCTGTCGTGTATTGTTTGAGGTATCCGTATTAGTATTGGTATCCATATTTATTATCCTTAATAGCTATTTTGATGAGTTGTGTGACGTTTAAAATTTGTTGCCATTTAACAGTCAGAATTTGAAGTCTGATTTTTTGATAGCAATTAGGTTAACTATATATATAAGTCATGACTAAATGAGTCATGACTTATATCTGCCTGAAAAAGATATATTAAAGTATTTTTGACCAGTAAAAATGACTTGTAAGTTACTGTTTATAGCAGATTATATGATGGAAATGTGGATGGCTAAGTGATAACTAACCATCTATACACATAACTCCCATAAAGGGAGGAAAAAAAGGTTCGATGTTAAGATTTGCTACAAAGGTTACATAACCTACCGATATTATTACCAAAATGAACGTTTTCTAAAGATAAATATTGCTAATCTATGGTCGTAAGCATTATTAATGGTTAAAAAATTAATAAATA
Organism: Psychrobacter sp. NPDC064578; assembly: GCF_044901245.1. Classification (NCBI taxonomy): domain Bacteria; kingdom Pseudomonadati; phylum Pseudomonadota; class Gammaproteobacteria; order Moraxellales; family Moraxellaceae; genus Psychrobacter; species Psychrobacter sp. NPDC064578. The sequence continues at coordinate 300,027 of NZ_JBJDPI010000001.1, read as the reverse complement.
TCAAAAAAACAAAAAGTAAAGAAAAAGGAATCTTAGAGAGAGCAAGGCACTCATTAATAATAGTAGTTATTTCTTATTAATAATTGTCCATTATATCAATCTAAATATCTGGTTTTCTAATAATAATTTTTAAGGAGAAGGTTATGTTTCGCTGGGCTATTATTTTTGCCGTGATCGCATTGTTAGCAAGTTTATTGGGTTTTGGCGGTGTCGCAGGATTGTCTGCTAATTTGGCATATATTTTCTTAGCAGTCGCTGTCATTCTATTTATTGTGGCATTTGTAAGCCGCAAGATGTAATTAATACCTGTAGATTGTTAAATAAAAAAAGTCCTCAATTGAGGACTTTTTTTGGTATTTAAGAATGTATTTACTAATGAAAAATTTTTATAAACATTATAAAAAAACACATTACTATAAACGTTTCGGCTGAACAATGTGTTCCATCCGTTTAGCCAGACGAATATCATGGCTGGTTATACCGCCAGTATCGCCAGTAGTCAAGCGCACCTCTACCACGTTATACGTGTTGCGCCATTCGGGATGGTGCTCGAGCGCTTCCGCATGGAACGCGGCTTGATTCATAAAGCTTATGGCTTCGATGAAATCGCTAAAGTGATATGTTTTTACGATAGCATTGCCCTCGCGCTGCCAACCGGGCAATTCCTCTAGCTGCAAATTTACTTGCTTATCAGATAAACTACTCATATTAATCACCTTTATTATTATGTTGATTTGGTTTATTAAAAACTATATCAGGCACTACATTGTAGCTGTCAAAGCTATTGTACGAAACTTCAATCCTCTTTTTCAGCTATATCATTGACGCTATTACATCACTGTAAAGACCTTTTGGTCTATCTGCATTATAGGTCAGAAAACCCGCCTATATTTGCTATATTGCCATATATTCAAAGATAAATATACGAGGGCAGATAGCAAATAAATAGGAGGGTAGTAGCGTATTAACACTTCAATTTTATTAGCCAAGCTGAACCATAGTAGATGCTTAAAACATTTCTAAAGAAATTATGACGCTTATTAGCATGATGCATTTTCTACGGCTTATTGCTAAAGAGTGGACTATAGCAAGTCTTGGTAATCAGGATGTTTGCTGATATATGACGAGACAAATGAGCACTGTGGTATCACTTTTTTATTCTGTTCACGAGCATAGTTGAGGGCATGCTTGACCAATGCTGAGCCAATACCGCGCCCGCCTAGCTCCTGAGGTACGATAGTATGATCATAAACTAATGTATCGTCACGCTCTTGATAGCTAATATAGCCAGTATGACCGTCAATAGAGGTCTCAAAGCGTTTAGCCTGTTCATCATGGATGATGGTTAGGTTTTGTTCAGAGTTTTGATTTTTCATGAATATTCTCCGTTATTATTGATTATTATCATTAAATATTATTGGTTTTTTTTAGTATGGATCAAGCGTATTTTTAAATGAAAAGAGCTTGAATGACCGAATAGATTATTCACTAAAGTATGAGTCCTTTCGATTCACATTTATAGTTCTTTAGCGTAAGAGTCGATAGAGTAAATGTTAAGACTAAAGGGGTCTACCAGTGATCTCCATATGAGCTGCACATCAAGCATAAAATAAGGCTTGGCGCATGACAGGGGAAAGATACTTACCCAATCCACGTATAGCGGGCAGCTCTTTTGGTCTTTCTGTTACGGCATGATTTGTTTCAGCGATTGACGTAGTTTGTGAGTGTAAATAAGACTGCCATTCTTCAGCACTTGGCTTGCTAAAGTAGCGGATACGTCCCAGCATTTGCCGGAATTGTGTACCAAAGCGCCCAGTATTATAGGGTAGATTGTACTTGCGGCATATCGCCTGTAATTGTGGTGCGATACGAACATAGTGACTGGCTGGCATATCAGGGAAAATATGGTGCTCGATTTGATGCGATAAATTACCCGTCAAAATGTGAAACAGCTTACCGCCTTGAATATTGCTGGAGCCCAGAATTTGACGCACATACCAGTCACCTTTAGTCTCATCGGCATCGAGATGGGTATAGATGTGTGCTTGTTCGGTAAAGTGTCCACAGAATATCACCGCCCATGTCCACAGATTACGAGCGATATTGGCAGTAACATTACCGCTCAGTGTCGTCATCGCACTACCTCGACCTAATGTCAGCCCTACTAACGTGGGTAGCACAATATGATCTTTGCCTACTTGCCGGGCGATTTTGGCAAATAATGCGCGAGATTTCTGTTGCATGGTTTGGTGTCTATCAGGGGAGTCTGCGTATTCGTCGACACTGATTTGAATATCATGAAAGGCGACCGCCCACTCAAAACCTAAAGCCAATATCGCTGTTTTAGACATATTATGGCGGTCGCTTGGCGTCCAAGGTTGCTCATCAGTCACGCGAATTAAGTGATAGCCAACATCATGGTCACGACCAACGATATTGGTAAAAGTATGATGCAAATAATTATGAGAGTGTTGCCACAATGGGGCAGGACAGACAATGTCCCAATCAAACTTTTGGCTATTGAGATACGGGTGCTGCATCCAGTCATACTGACCATGCATGACATTATGCCCAAGCTCCATATTGTTTAGGATTTTGCTGAGACTCAGTAGTGAGGTACCCAATAGCCAAGTCGCGACAATTTTACGTTTTGACTGCATGCATCCAGCCGCTGCCAGTAAGCCACGTGCTGTCATTTCACTATAGACTACCGCGGCATACACTCGTTTAATGTATCGTGCGTCATCACTACCTAACGAATCCATCACGCTTCGGTAAAGCACATTTAATTCATGAGCGAGGGCATCAGATTGCGCCTTTGGTAAGGGCGCTCCTGTCAACGTTGGGTAGCGAGTCAACTGCTTTGCTTTTTGCTGTTTTGCATCAGTTAGTGGGGTCAAACCTGGTACAGCAGATTGTGCAGTAGTGACGGGTGGTAGCAAGCGCATAAATAATCCTTAACCGAAATGGTACGGAGAGTCGGTACTGGGTTCGGTTCAATAAGTTGTTTAAGTTTTTTACCGTAGGCTATAAGGTAACAGCAGGCTGTGTTTCTATCTTATGAGCCGTTATGAGCATTTATGAGCATTTATGAGCATTTATGAGCAT